>DATGKJ010000001.1:0-20325 GCA_035294685.1 Terriglobia bacterium
AGGAAGCCGGAGATTCGGGAGATTGTGCCCCCGCTTCTCAGATGGCTTCGCGAACGCAATCTTGAAGTCTTGATGGACAAAGAGACAGGCGCCAGTATGGACGCTTCCCAACCCTGCCTCAGCCGCAATGAAATTGCCGCCCAGGCCGACCTGGTGATCGTTCTCGGCGGAGACGGCACGCTTCTGGCAACAGCCAGAGCAGTGGGCCGCAGGCCCGTGCCCATTTTAGCAGTGAATCTTGGCGGTCTGGGCTTTCTGACCGAGATCACCCTGGAAGAACTTTATCCCACGCTGGAAAAGGCGCTGGCGGGAAGTTTTCAAACCGAGCGGCGCGTGCGGATCACCGCCGAAGTGCTCCGAAACCATGAGGTTATATCGTCCTTCCTGGCGCTGAATGACGTGGTTCTGAACAAAGGCGCCATCGCCCGAGTGCTCGATTTCGATGTCTGGGTAAATAGCCGTTTCATGTCCACCTACAAGTCGGACGGGCTGATTGTCTCCACACCAACCGGCTCCACAGCTTATTCTCTGGCGGCGGGAGGTCCCGTCATTGTACCTACCGTAAGCGCCTTCATCGTCACTCCGATTTGCGCCCACACGCTCACAAATCGAGCCATCGTCCTTCCAGATTCCGTAACGCTGGAAGTGGCCATGAAAAGCCATCAGGAATCGGTTTACCTGACCATTGACGGCCAGGTGGCCATCGCCTTGCATAGCGACGACCGCGTTCGCGTCCAAAAGGCTGAGTCTGCCATTGAACTGATTCAGCCCACTCAGAAGACTTATTTCGAAGTTCTGCGGCAGAAACTGAAGTGGGGCGAGCGTTGAGCGAGTTGCGGAAAAAGCCTTCATATCTGTCATTCTGGGCGCTAGCGAAGAATCCCTTTATTTAAGAATCAGCAAATGCCGGGATTCTTCCTTCGTTTCACTCAGGACCGCCTTCGGTTCCTCAGAATGACATGTTTTCAGGACGTATAGGCAAAGGACTACCACGCAGCGGTTATAATATCCCTTCGCGCGATGAGTTGGTTCCAGCCGCCGCGTCAGCCCGAACCCGAAGTGATGGATGATGCCTGCGAGGTGGAAGCTTATGCCTCCGCTGCCGCTCAGGCCCATCTGGACGCTATTGACAACACGCTGGTTGATCAGGTGCTTGCGCTGGGAATCCAGCCGGGCATAGCCTTGGATGTAGGCACGGGGCCCGGTTCCATCCCCTTGAAACTCGCCCGCCGCAGGCCAGACCTGCATTGGGTGGGGATCGATAAATCGCAGGCCATGCTTGGGGTCGCACGCCGCGCCGCCCGTGAGCAGGGACTCAATAACCAGGTTAGTTTTTGCTTGGCGGATGCTCGTCGTTTGTGTTTTCCGGACGCGGCATTTGACTTGGTTCTGTCCAACTCTTTGCTTCACCACTTGGCTGATCCCATCGCAGCCTTTAACGAGATGGCTCGGGTGACCAAACTCGGTGGAGTCGTTCTGATCCGCGACTTGCGGCGCCCTTCCCGGCTTGCCTTCAAGGCCCATGTAGCCTGGCACGGAAGGCACTATTCCGGCAAAATGAAAGAGCTTTATGATCATTCTGTTCGCGCTGCTTATACGCCGGCAGAACTTCAGTCGTTGATTGAAAAATCGGCGCTGGCAAGTGGTCGCATCTTTCTTCACCGCCGAACTCATTTGGGCGCTTGCTGGAAAAACGTAGTTCACAGGTCGAACTAATGAGAAAACTTTTCGTTCTTACATTTCTCTGCGTTTTGGTATGGACAGCGCTCCTCGCGGCAGCAGAGAAGACCCCGAGCACCTATACGATTCAGATTCCTCCACAGCCCAACTACTCCAGCATTGACTGGCTGGTGGGCAACTGGGTGGGGAAAATGGCCGGCAAAGAATCCCAAGGGCAGGTGCTGCTTTCGGTCTCGTATGAACTCGGAAAACGCTTCCTTCTTATACGCGAAGAAGTTTCTCTGTTTCCCACCAAGTCTGCTCCTGCCACGCACGAGAGTTTGATGGGCATCCTCAGCGCTGATAGTCCGAATAATGGCTTCAACCTGACGCTTTATTCCTCCAATGGATTTGTGACGCGATATCGCGCCGTGGTTAAGAATGCGGAAATCGATTTCAATCCCGAAGGTGGAGCGCTCCCGCCGCCGGGATGGTTATTCCGGCGCGTTCTCATTCACACGAACCCAGGCCAATGCACCGAGCGCGTCGATGTAGCCCCGCCTGGAAAATCGTTCTTCACCTATTACACCGCAGACCTTCATCAGGTCGCTTCCATCCCTGCGAATCCCCAACCGGAAAGCGATCCTTCCCAAAAGTCCAGGCATCACCATTGGCCGTTACGATAAGCCAGAGCTATCCGATGCCTGCGAATCACAGTAACAGCCTCGGTTGCAGTGTGGTGTCCCTATTGGCGGCCTATCGGTGTGGTGAACAAGCGCTGCTACAGTCCATGTAGTAATCATAATTAGTAATTTTCATTAGAAGAATAGTTGACAAGCAAGCAAAAAAGCGATACCAAGTGTAGTCATTAAAGGATTATCGTTGTCATGAAAAATTTATGACAGGCTCCTCAAACGGATACGGCAATGAAACAGTTGGGCGCGAGACAAGAACGAGTCTCGGTAAACTATCCACACCAACGACAGGAGGAAAACCATGAGCAAAGCCAGGTTCTATACACTGATGGGCGTTGTTTTGTGTCTTGTCGGGTTCCTTAGCTTAGCACCTCAGGTTTATGGGCAAGCTGCAACCACGGGGGCCATTCTGGGTGTGGTAACCGATCCGAGCGGTGCGGTGGTGCCGAATGCCGAAGTAACCGTCACCGACGTTGCCACGGGCGCTTCACGCATACTCCACTCCGACAGGGCTGGACGATTCGACGCCGAGGGCCTTCCAGCCGCTGGAACCCTTTACAACGTGACGGTCAAGGCGACAGGCTTCAAAACCTTTGTCTCTCATAGCGTCAAACTGGATCCGAGCGAACGAGTCACCGTCAACGTCAGCCTTCAGATTGGCGCCACCGCCAGCGAAGTCACGGTCACAGCGGCGGCAATCCATGTGAATACAACAAGCGGCGCATCCGCCGGAACGATCAGCGGCACCGAAGTCCAGGAGCTGCAGCTAAACGGACGCGATTTCCGTGGTCTGGCTCTCTTAGTCCCTGGCGTGAATAGCACGGCCATTACGGGCACTCCGGTGGGTGGCGGCTCGCTGAACGGCGGCGGGCTGACCGGTGAAACTCCGATTTCCGTGAACGGACTGGGCCGGGAAATGAACATGTACCTGACAGACGGCGCCTACAACATGAACACCGGCAACATGATCAACCTGAACGTGGTCCAGCCCATCGATTCGATTGCCGAGTTCCGTATTCTCAAGGATAACTATAGCGCGCGATATGGCATTGCCGGTGGAGCTGTCATCATGGTGGCTACGAAATCCGGAGGGCGGCAGTTCCACGGTTCGGGGTACGACTTCCTCCGCAACAATGCGTTCGATGCCCGAAACTTCTTTTCTCCCACCACTCCGGTGCTGAAACAGAATATTTTCGGGGGCAGCATTGGAGGCCCCGTTTACATCCCCGGGCATTACAACACCGACAAGACGAAAACTTTCTTCTTCGCCAGTGTCGAAGCGCGAGTGCGACATGTTGGTGACGTTCTGCGCGGCGCGATGATTCCGGGCACCATGAGGAA
Organism: Terriglobia bacterium; assembly: GCA_035294685.1. Classification (GTDB taxonomy): domain Bacteria; phylum Acidobacteriota; class Terriglobia; order UBA7540; family UBA7540; genus RH2-MAG17b. The sequence goes on from DATGKJ010000001.1 coordinate 3,696, forward strand.
CGGTGATTTCACGAACAGCCCGACGATTGCAGCAGGAGGATTGTCGCTTGATTCAACCGCTCAGAGCATCTTATCGGCGGAACATCCGGGCATTAATTGCGTGCCTGATCCGTTCCACCTCAATCCTGCCTGCTTTGATCCGAACTCCGTGGCGTTGATGAATCACTTCTGGCCCTTGCCCAACAATCCGGCCGGAGGATTCCTGAACTACCTCAATAACGGCGTCGAGATTTTCGACGTGCAGGACCACACGTATCGCGTCGATCAGAATTTTGGTGAGAAATACCGGCTGATGGCCCGTGTGTCCTATGAGACGACGAAGGATAGTCCTCCAAACCTTGCGTGGGGAGGAAATCCGGCGCCGACCGAGACCCAGACCATCGGCACCACCGGTTTCAACAACCTGCTGCAATTCACGGCCAACATTAACCCCACCACGATTAACCAGGTGAGTTGGACGCAAACGGACGACAAGCCTCGACTTCTCATTCAGGGACAGTTTCTTAACAATCTCTCGTCGCCGCTCACCATAAAACTGCCATTTGGAAATAATGCGGACCCGGCAAAACGCTTGCCGAATATCTCTTTGAGTGGAGGCTGGTCGCCTATCAGCGATGCCGGGCTGCCGGAGTATGCGAGCGACGGAGAACAGATATTTTCTGAGGATTTCACGAAGGTCAAGGGGCCGCATACGATTCAGGCCGGCACCATGTATATCTTCGGCATCAAGCGGCAGGATAACTTCGCAACCCCTGAAGGCTCATTTTCCTTCTCGGGAGTTCATACTGGCGATCCTGTAGCTGATTTCCTTCTCGGTCTGGACGGTTCATTCAACCAGAACAACACGCGGCTTCGCGGCTACTTCCGTTACCACCAGTCGGAGTCATACATTCAAGATGACTGGAGGGCAACTCGGAGGTTGACCCTTAACCTGGGGTTGCGAGCGGTTTACTTCTCTTCTGACAAAATTCAAGGCAACGGCATCAGCGACTTCAGTCCCAGCCGTTACAACCCCGCGCAGGCTCCGGTCGTCTTGCCAGGCGGCACGCTTGAAACCAACGCCAGCGGGCAAGTGGTGACTTCGAGCGGCGCAGTGGCCAACCTGCTGAACGGCGTCGTCTTTCCTCAGGACTATAAACCCAATCCCAACGTTCTGTGCGCAGGCACTCCATGCGCGGGGACGCCCGGCGTTCCTGACGGCATTTTCACCACGCCCAGCATGAATTGGAGTCCGCGCTTCGGCTTTGCCTGGGACGTCTTTGGAAATGGAAAGACAGCGCTGAGAGGCGGGTATGGGATCGGCTATGGGCGGATTCCCTTCGCAATGTATAACAACGATTTGGGAAATCCTCCTTTCGAGCAGGGGATTACGCTGTTGAACGGCACGCTGACAGATCCCAGTTTGGGAACTCCGGGCGCTATCTCAGCGCAAAGTATCGGCACCATCGGACCACCCGGGGCCAAGTACAAGCCCGTGATGATCCAGAGTTGGAGCCTCACCTTGCAACGGCAACTGATGCAGAATGGAGTCTTGAGCGTCGCGTATGTGGGCACCGGAGCGCGCAATGTTCCGGGTGGGATGGACTGGAATTTCCCCTTACCCGTCGCGGCGCCCAGCGTTAACGATCCGGGTTGTCTGCAAACGGGCCAGGCGATCCCTTCCGGCGGATTCCAGTTTGATCCGTGCCTGAATCGGGGCATCGTTTCCGCCGACTTTACACGACCGTATGTCGGCTGGAGCGGGATTAATGGCGCGGCTGACAGCGCGGCGCAGTTCTACGGAACTTCCAATTACGACTCGCTTCAGGTGGGGTATCAGTATCGAGCATCGCGATCCTTGACGTTCAGCGCGGCGTATACTTACGGCCATGCCCTTGCCGATGTGCGGAGCGGCGGCTTCGATTCCAGAAACACAGGGAACGGCGCGCAAAACCCGCGCGATTTCCGGGCGGAGTATGGAACTCCGGGCTTTGACCGCACCCACATTTTTACTTCCGGATATGTCTACAACCTCCCCTTCCTGAAACAGCGCAATGACGTGCTGGGAAAGGCATTGGGAGACTGGACGTTTTCCGGAATTACGGTCATCCAGAGTGGATTCACCTTTGATCCGGGCCTTTCGATCCCCGCTCCGGGACTGGCCTCGCGTCCAAACTGCGTGGGGAATATCTCAGGGCCGAAAACGGTGAATGAATGGTTTAATACCAGCGCCTTCGTTGCTCCGGCTTTCGGCTTTTTCGGCAATTGTGGAACCGGCGTGGTTCGCGGCCCCGGAGAAAACACCTGGAACTGGGCACTCTATAAAACCTTCCCCATCGGGGAACGTCTGAAGGCTCAGTTCCGCGCAGAGTTCTTCAATGTATGGAACCACGCCAACTTCGCTGGGGTCAGCACCGCCCTTGGCTCAGGAAGCTTTGGCCAAGTGACCAGCGCTCTCGACCCGCGCGAAATCGAATTTGCCCTGCGATTGGACTTCTGACGCTGGCAGTTTCCGAATCATCATGGCCCGGCGATAGCGCCCCGCAGCCGCGAGCGCTCTTTCCGGGCTTTTGTTTTCGGCGTACGCTGGCTTTACATGGTGTTTAGACTCAGATCTTGTGGATGGATGGCTGCGCTTGCACTGGTAATTCTCAGCGTTTCCACCCACGCCTTTCAGCTCGACGCCCGCCAGCGCGCAGCCCGGCACTTTGCGCGAGCAAGTACGTTAGCTAAGGAGCACAAGCTCTCCGAGGCGGAGCAGGAATATCGCGTCGGTCTCGAACTCGACCCGACTTCAGTAGCCGCCTATAACAATCTTGGAGTGCTTTACTTTGAAACGGGCGATTTTCGCCGCTCGGCAAATGCCTTTTCAGAAGCGCACCGCCTGCGGCCAGGCGACACCGACATCAGCCTCAATCTGGGTTTGGCTCTTTTTAAAGCCGGGAACTGCGCGGAAGCCATCGCGCCGCTGAGCGCCGGTGTTGCCTCACCCCAGCATATGACGGATGCGCATTATCTGCTGGGCGCTTGCTACTACGAACTGAAAAAATGGCAGGATTCGATCAAAGAGCTTGAAAGCGCCAAAAAAGCTCGCCCTAATAACGACCGGATTCTATTCCTGCTGTTTAACGACTATCGCAACGTCGGAAATCGTACGCAATCGCTTCAAGCGGCGGCGCAGCTTCTGAAGAGCCATCCTGATTCCCCTTTTGTTTATGAAATGCTCGGCGAGGCGCATGATGCGGCAGGCCAGCCTCGAGAAGCGGAACAGGAGTTCAAGCAGGCGATTGCCGCTGCTCCCCGCGTCCCGGAGCTTCATTTTCTGCTGGGATACCTTTACTGGCGATGGAAGCATTACCCAGAGGCTGTTGCGCCCCTCAAAGAAGAAACCCGCATTAACCCTGCTTTTGCTCCACCCTATTACTATCTGGGCGACATTGCCCTCAAGCAACGACAACCCGCACAAGCTTTAAGCTATTTCCAGAAAGCTCTGCGCCTCGATCCATCCTACGCGCAAGCCACTCTAGGCGCCGGCCGGGCTTACGGACAACTTGGGCAGTATGAGAAAGCGCTTGGCTTTCTCTACGCCGCCGTTGAGAAGATGCCTGGCGATCCGGAGGCTCATTATTGGCTGGGACGCATATTGATTCATCTGGGGCGTGTGAAAGAAGGGCAGGAGGAACTGGCCGAAGTGAATCGCATCAATGCTGCCAGGCAACAACAGGCACAAGACCTGCTGAATCATGCCGCGCCAACAGACCACACAGAGACAAAGGGATCAACGGTGAAGTAAAAACAACCTCTCGCATCGGCGCGCGGTGGCCGATTACAGCCTCATGGCTCCATCGTGTTCTGCATTTGCTTGAGGAGTTCCTTCCGCTCGCTGTATTCGGCAGCATGATACTTTTTAAAGTCAGCGAGGGCCTGCTGCGCTTTTTCTTTTTCTCCCAGATGCTCGTAAGCACGCGCGAGAAGATAATATGCGCCCGTCAGGTCAGGTTCGCTTGCCACTGCCTTTTGCAATTCCTCACTCGCTTTCCGATACTTACTCATTCGGACCCAGAGCCTGCCCAGTTGGTAGTGCGGCAAGGCATACGACGAGTCAAGCGCAACAGCCTTCTCCAGATGAGGACGGGCTTGAAGCAACTCATTCTCCGAGAGCAACAACATGCCGTAAAAAGTCTGATAAAACTTATTTCCTGGCTCGCGCTGAACCGCCGCGGAAAGCAGCTTCTGCGCTTCTCGGAACTTCCCGACAGCAAAATAACAAAGCCCCAGGAGAAACAGCGCCTTATCGTCCTCCGGCTTCATCTGAAGCGCGCGCTGAGCATAGCTGGAGGCCGTTTGAAAGTCACTCTCGATGAAGTATGTAATGGCCATGCTGTACAGGATGTCTGGAGAATCAGGCGCCAGGCGCTTTGCTTTTTCTAAAACTTCCAGAGCGTCCTGCTGCCGGCTAAATTTTTGATAGAGCCTTCCGAGAAGGAGCAGGTAAGCGGTATTCTGCGGTTCCAGTTGAACTGCTCTTTGAATTTCCTGCAAGGCGGCAGAGTCCTCGCCTGAAAGGAGACGCTCGCGCGCAAGAAGGTAATGATAAGCGCCGGTGTTTTGCGCATTGCCAGTGATCCGGGAAAGTGTCTCATGAACACAGGTTGCGTCCTTCTGACGGAGGCAGACTTCGGCAAGAGGAAACAAGATTTCAGGTTCCGAGGGCAAGAGTTGCTGAGCTTTGCCAAGGAGATCGTGCGCCGGTTTTAACAAGTTTTGAGCAAGGAAGAGCTTTCCCACAGCCAGATCGAACGCCGGCAGATTGCCAAACTTCCGTGCGCTGGCCTCTGCAAAGCTTAATGCCTGATCCTCCCGCCCCGCTTCCAGATAAGCTCGAACCAGATTGGCAGCTAGTTCAGGCGAATCAGGACCAATCTTTTCTGCTTTTTCAAGAAGGCCCACAGCCTCCACCGGCTTCCTGTTCTCGAGCAACAAAACGCCGAGATTGTAGAGGGTGCTTTGAGAGCGCGGGTTGAGTTTTAAAGACCGCCGCAGATCGTTTTCAGCGGCGGATCGATGCCCTAAATCAAGCTCGGCAACACCCAAATAGAAAAAGCCCTCAGCCGAACTCTGATCGGCCTGAACGGCTCGTAAAAATTCCTCTCGCGCCTCAGCGAACCTTTTTTTCTGAAGCAGCCAAATGCCTTGCTTCAGAAAATTTGTGGAGTCTTGGGTGTGGGTCGTTTTCGCCCGGAACAAAGCTTCTGATAAGGCGCTACCGGCGGGGAGAAAAGTTAGGCAAAACAGAAGGCAAAACGCCATGTCGGGTTTTCAAGCTGTTTGTAGAGTTCGAAGGATCCTGTCAATTTTGTACACAAGATCGTGTCAGTGCGCAGACCGTGTCAGTTACCAAAACGTAAATCGGTAAAAAATACATACGAGTTTCACATTGTAAAAAATTAGAGAGGAAAATAGATGATACGAAAGTATATCAAAGTGGGGAATTATAAGCTAGGCGGCGTAGCCGTAGTTGCCAGCAGACGGCTGGCTAATTGAGATTGAGAACGTCTGGCTGCCGGTATTCTGTTGCGAATCCTTGACGGTAACAGTGAAATTATAGGTGCCGAGGGCCGAGGGGGTTCCAGAGATCAACCCTGAAGAGTTCATACTCGTCCCATTCGGCAGTGAACCGGTTATAATCGAAAACGAATAAGGCGCAACCCCTCCTTGGGCGCTGATCTGTTCGGAATAAGGCACTCCCACAATTCCACCTTCCAGATCCTCAGCAACCGGGACAGGAGTGTAACTCCCGTAAGATGACGAATTGTAAGGAGCTTTCACAATCTGGTGAAATGATCCATAAGCCGTGTGCGTAATGGGACTTACCGGTTGCGCTGGGGCCATTGGAGCGTTCGGCATCAATCGTACTCCATGCACAGAATCCCATTCGAGCCGCCTGCATTTGCAAAATAGGCGAATGGCCCCGCCTTGCTAGGGATATAGGTTTTGGAGACGCCGTACATCATCACAGTAAATGTTACGCCTTCACTCATCTGAGTTTCATCACCGCTTCCGACTACAGTGCATTCGTTGTCCCAATATCCAATTACCGGAGAGCAGCAATCAAATGGAATGGAGCCGCTGAATTGCAGGCCATATATATTTCCAGAGGCTGGAGCTCGGCACGACATAGCTTGGGTGACATTGGATACGCCTGCAACGGTCCCGGACTGACCGCAGGAGATGGGCGGGGCTATTCCTACGCTGAAGACGACTGTCTGCTGAATACCACGATTGCCATTCCCACAGGTCCATAAGCTCACATAGCTCCCAGTTGCTCCACCTGAGGAATTCAACGACCGCTGGATCGCGAAGAATTGCTGGCAGCTATTGGTTCCATTTCGCCACATCATGATACACACGCGGTCTGTTGCTGAGTCTCCCGAGAAGTCACACTCGTACTGCGTCGTTGTGGAGGGAGTGGTGAAAGACGAGGCATTGGTGTTTGTTGCGGGAGTAAAATATCCAGTCAGCGTTCCGGCCCCGTTCGTTCCAGTCCCAATCGATATGCGGATCGATGGACAGTTTGTGCCAGACACATTCCCGTATTCGAGCTTAACGTAGAACGCAGGCGTAATTGAACTTCCGGACTTGAAGATCTCGTAGAAAAATGCCCCCGATCCGGGCACGGAGGAAAGGGCATTCCATCCGGCATCACCACCCCCTGCTCCATTGAGTTGCCCCGTGTCGGAGGTATTATTATACCCCACCGAGCGCATCCAGTCCGAGATCGGCTGTGCCCACGCCTTAAAATTAACAAGCGTCGAGGAGTCACAAACCAGTTGAAGTTGCTGTGTAGCCATGCCCTTAACCTCAGATTTACGTTTCCAATTGTGCGGTGAACGCCCAAGCCGCGCTACCGGTCGTGATATCGATAGTGAACACATCTCCCTGCGCGACAGACAGCGGGGACGATATCAGCGCACTAAAGGTGTTCACAGTCCCGATGGGCGTTCCAGCAGCTACTGTCGGATCGGTGGAGAAAATATCCGTGCCATTTTGCTTAATTTTAAACGTGAGTGCAGTTGACGCATCGCTCGCCTTGATGACGACCACGCATTTCGATAGGGTGCCAGCATGGGGTGCAGCCAGCATCGGTCCAACATTCGTGCCCTGTGCGCCACTATTGATTACAAATCCGATCGTCAGAGTGCCTGCTGCTGTTCTCCACTCAAGCTTTGCGTCGGCTGCGACATATTCGAGCACCTGACCATCCGTCGGCGGGGTTGATGAAATGGGTATACCCTGGATGCCCGAGACGGTATTCCCAGTTTCTCCACCTAGATCACCTCCGGCGGAAACCACGCGACCTTTGATCTCAACTACAGGCATAGACAGACCAATTAGTTCGCCGTATTCACCGAATTCCGCTGACAGATCGCCCACACTTTAATGATGCCATCATTGGTGACCACTTCCGAGCCGCCTCCTGAATAGTAGCTGGTGCGCAGTGAAACCTCGCCGGTAGAATCATTGATATCCCACTCGCCCGGGAAATTATAGAGGCCGTTCTGCGGCTGTGAATTCGACTGCGCAGGCGGAGTCGCCTGGCCTTGTACAAATCCTGATCCCGGAGACCTGTTGGAATAGATCGACCAGATGTACATCACCTCGCTGCGGGAATAGTTGTAACCATCGACCGGTGAAACAGGCGTCGGAATTGTGCCGCCGTTCGCCCAAAAGCCCATATAGATGATCTCGCAGCGCACAGCGCCAAACTTCGCATTCGCCGAAATCTTCTGAATTGAATCATCCGTGAGCGGCTGATCGGCGGCGATGGCAGAGTTCGCCAGATCAAACGGTCCGGGAATCGACGACCACGTCAGTTGACTCATATTTCCTCACCTCGTTCGGTTCACTCAGAAAATGGTGTTGCCCGGCGTCCCGTCTGAATACTTCAGCGTCGAGACTGAGCTGATGAACATATATTTCGCCTTCTGTTCGGCGGAGGCACTCGTCCACGCCGGAATGTTCTCGCTGACTCCTGCAATGCTATACGGGGTTGTGTAATTCAAAAATCGAGTGTCAGCGGCTTTATACTCAATCGTTCCGTTGGCATAGTTGGGCTGCCGGTCGGTGATCTCGCACAGAACGCGCTGGATCCCAAGGGTTCCACTTACCAGATCGAGTACGAGTGGGTGGCTGAGCAGGATCAAATCTCCCAACTCATAGACGACATCGCGGAGTTGCACCGTGAAATGATACTCAGGCGTAGCAAACGAGTGTCGGGAGAAAATCCGCTGCGCAATCAGCCAGGCGCGCAAATAGCCTCCCCAGGCCAGGCGCAGCCCTTGGGCTTCCACCTGCTGCTGGAAATACTGCGTGTACTGGTCCGCGCTATCTTCGTCAATAAATGTGTACTCGCTGGAGTACATGGAGGCCGCAGTCTGTGACTGGCCAACATTCGGGTCCTGCGAGTCAAACCGTACCGTTACATAATTCAACACCGGCCAACGCTCGATCTCAGGGATGCCAATCATGTGATCCTGATTGATTTCAGTCGCTCCCGCAGTCGTAATCGGCGACTTCATCGATTTAAAACTGAGCATCCCTGAAGTCCGCACGATGTGATACAGGCCCAGAGGTTTGAGTATCTGCTCTTCCACCCACTCCTTGGCCGTCTGCGCGCTGGTTAGTTTAAATTCAAAGCGGTCGCCGGAAAACTGCGTCGATTTTAAACTGAGAAGCGTGCCCACATCGAGTCCCGGATTGGGATTGATCAGGCCTGTTCCGGAGATCGGGTCATACCGTTGCCAGCTCGAGGGATCATTAGGGTTTGCCTGCCCAATACCAATCTCGTTCTGGTACGCGACCAGGGCGATATCGATAGGATTGCCTTGTATCCATCGGGGATTGTTCGAGCTGACGTAGTCGGCATTCGGGTTAAAGCACGGCCCGGGCGGCTGTAACTGTCCGAGATTGCGCCAGGTTAACTGGGGGCCCTCGTTCGTCCAGGTGAAGGTGTTCGTCCCCACACCGTCTGTCGTTGTTCCTCCAGTGACCTCGTTCCACGTCGGAGGGTATGCACCGCTCGTGTGGTTATTGGGATTATTCGCTTGCTGAACGTACCCTTGCGGATCGCGAATTTCCGCGCCTGTGGCAAAAACGATGCCTGAACGCCACGGATTGAGAACGGATCCCTCAAATGTGAACTCACCAGCCTTGGTCTGCCAGATCGGCTGCTGAGCACCGCTGGTGCCCGGCAGCACGCACTGCTGAACGTTGCCGTTTAAATCGATGATCTGCTGTCCGACGGAGTAGGCAGTGTTAGGCTGCCACAATTGATACGGGCCGCCATACTGCCAGATTTTGTCGAAAAGCGCCCGCTGCGGGTCGGCGAGTACCATCCTCACCAGTCCATCGGCCGTCCAGTCCACTTCTGTAAGCTGGGTAGTGTGCAGGGTTACAAAATCCTCCAGGCACTCCCCCGCAAATCCAAGCGAAAACGTGGCTCTCGATCCGATGGCACCAACATCTGCCGCCAGGCGCTTTAACTCGCCTCGAAGATCGATGGAATCAACCTCGAGATGTGCGACGGAACTCTGGCCATCCAGCTCGTTAATGCTCTGCCCCTGCCCCTGTGGAATCAACATATAAGGCAGCAACAGCGGATTGATTGCGGCAAAGGTAAATGTGAAATACACATCGTAGATGTTCAGTTGTGGCGTCACCGTATCTGTGCCGGAGTTGGATCCAATCAGCCGGACGCCGAGTGCGAAGTTTCGAATATCTGGGATGGCATTGAAAGGGCCTGGAAACAACTGAAACGTATTCGACCGCAGAGGCCACGAGGGCGTGTTGTCGTCCATCAAGGTGTTCCAGCCAGTGCACGAGAACCCTCCGGGCGCCTGGCAGGCTGGCAGCACGCTCGCTGCGTACTCGAAAACCGCCGAGGCATCGTAGTTGCTCGCGAACCGCTGCGTCCAGATCGTGACCGTCAATCCGCTTGCCTTGCGCCATGCGTGAGGTGGAGAAAATCCCGACATATAGAGCACAGTCGGGCCGGAAAGACCGCTGTAGTACTGCCGCACATACTGAGCGTAAGTCGACGGCGGATTCGAGTCCTGATCAATCGCGAGCTGTGGATTCGTGACATACCCGTTGTCGCTGCCCAGTACCTCTATGGCGCTCTGTGGCCTCACGTTGATCGAATACCCTGGAATGAGAGGAAGTTTTCCCTGGTCAGCCGAACAGAGAGCACCGGGCAAAAAACTCGTAACGATGTAACCGTAATCCGGCAGGGTCAATGCATAAAGCGGCTGCTTCCGCTGCTGCGCGAGATCGATGGTCCATCGGGTGTTTCCGGCAATCATGTTAAATTTAGACGGCTAGGGCCACGGCACCTCGGTTCTAAAACGCGCCGAAAAGCTGAAAAATCCAGGACTTTTATAGGCGGCAGACCACTTCGCATCTTCCAGCAGCATTCTGGTAAAGGAAGACGAGGTCTGGTCAGGATAAAAGTCAAAAGCGCCTCCGGAGAGGGCATACTCCATAAAGCTGTTCCAGGCGCTCAAATCTGCCCCGTTAATGATCCAGTCCATCTGGAACTCGAGGAACGAATCGATGCGCTCTAACAGCGATTCCCGGACGCCACTGGAAGCGACATTATCATGCCGCGTTGCCTCGTAGGTGTAGGCGGGCACATGCGTGGGCGGATATTGAAAATACAACGTCTGCGTTGCAGCACTGCCCTGATCCGTCCAGGTAAGCCCAGCCGCCGTATTCGATGATGGTGGGGCGGCTCCTGTCGTTGCGAGGGCAGCGCTTTGCGTCCAATTCGTTCCGATGGGGATTGGGGTCGAATTTTGCAAGACTTCCGCTCCGCTCCTGGTGCTCGCATATACATTCCATCCCGTCGTCGGCGATTCAGCAGGCGGCGATTGAACGATGAGGAAATTACTGGCGGGAACCGCGATGTTGGCCTCCGGGGAAGGGGTTGTTTCGCCGCTGCCATTGACGTACGTTACTTTCACGTAGCAGGTCTCAGCCGCGAGCGAACCTCCCGCCGTATAAGATAGTACCGCTGCCGAGGGAGGCGGCAGTGGTTCGGATATGGATCCGCCGGAGTCATTAAAAGTCGGTGGTGTTGATCCAGAAGTCCCAGGCGTCGTGACCTTCTGGACGTGGTATGCCGGATCAATGATCTCCGCGCCAGCCAGATAAGGATAGTTCGCTGACCATCCGACCATCGCGACGGTGTTGTAGACGATCTTGGGCAGTGAGAATTTTGGGGGCGTAATCGACTGCGGCATAAGAGACTTGAGTTATTCCTTCATTGCAAAGGCATCCTCATCGGCCAGCGTAGGTCGGCATCTTCGAGCGCGTGGTTTGCAGTTGCAAGCCTTGCTGCTGTACCCCCTTGTTGATGGTCTGAGTGAGCCATTGGGCGGCATTGGACTCGCCCATCACCATCACGGTCACCCGACCTTGCGGACTGATCTGTTGCTGCTGAGCAGCGGTTATACCCGCCATCCCGGACGACATCTGGGGTGGCCCCTGCGGCGCATTAGCCGCCACGCGATCCGCCTGATAGCGTTGAACACTGGAATTGCCGCCAGGTACTGCTGCACCGACCGCCGCGGCAGCTCCTCCCACTAGTCCGAAGACCGTGGCCGCTTCGAAAGCCTGAGCGGCTCCTGAAAAGTTCATTTCGGCAAGGAGCAGAAATCCTAGGGCTGTCGAATAGATCGCCTGAACGATAGCCTTCGCAGCAATCGATTCCAGTGTGGCTTTCAGGGCTCGCTCCATCGCCTCCTTAATCGATGCGCCGTAGACAATGGCCTGCGCGATGTTCGCGCCCATCGCATCGGCGAAATGCTGCGACATGCCAGCCATGAGTTCATGCTTCTGCGCAACATCCGTCAGCACGGGAGGCAATCCAAGCAATGCGTTTTTCAAGCTTTCAACCGCAGCTTTCTGGCGCGTTACCGCTGGAACCGCCGCATTCGCCATCTGCGCGAAAACGGTGGTCAACCCGCTCATCTGCGCGCCGAAGATATTCGCCTGCGGTCCTTGCGGCGCTTGTTGCGCAATCTGTTTTTGCAGTTCCTGCTCCGCCTGCTGGCGACGCTGAGCGATTTCCGCTGCAATCGTTTGGAGGCGTTCTTCGATCTTTCGCAGCTCCTCGTTCCACTTCGCATCGCGTAGCTTGATGGCTGCATCCAGAAACTCGGAGTACTCCTGCTCTGCGCGCTGTTCCTCGGTGATGGTGATTTTCTTCTCGCGTAGTTGCTCGCGGTCTGCCTCAATCGCTTTTCGTGCGGCATCCACCTGTCGCTGATAGGCAAGATCAATGCGTCGCAGCGAGGGCTCTAGCGAGTCGTTGAACGATTGCAGCTCCTCTTTTTCTCGAGTCAGCATTTGGGTGAGCGCATCAGCATGACTCTTCGCGGCTTTAGCGCCAGCCAGAAAGGGTAGCGACAGTGACTCCTTGCCCTTTTCGCCGCCCTCAAAAGCCTTCAGGAGATCGTCATAATGCTGCTGAATCAGCAAGGTCTCGGTTTCGAGGTTATGCATCTGCTGGATATCCTCTTTCGCGGCAGCCGCAAAATCGACCGAGGTTCCAGCCAGCAGCTTCCCAATCCCAGGAATACGACTCAACAGGAACGAAACAAAATTCTCGATTTCACCCCGCAATCCGTAGAAGACCGCTTCGATATTCAGCCCCCAAATGCGCCAGGTGTCCTTGTTGAACGTCAGCAGGTTTGCCAGGCGCACAAAGGTTGGCAAAAGGAATTCGCTGATGCTCAGTTCAACTCCCTTCAGACGGGCTTCGTTGAGTTTCAACTCCTCGTTCATCTCGCGCAAACGGCGAGCGTCCTCGTCAGAAAGCGTCACACCCAGGTCATTCGCGGCCTTTTCCATCGCCAGAATGCCGGCGCGTCCGCGATCCAGGAGCGGAATCATCTCCGCGCCTGAGCGCCCAAACAGGGCCTGCGCCGCCGCCGCTTTTTCAGCGGAATCGCGATGAGAATGGAAAGCATCGGCCACTTCCAGCAGCAATTCATGCAGCGGCTTCATGTGGCCACTCGCGTCAGTTACTGAAATGCCGAGGGCCTGCATTGCCTTGGCGCCCTCACTGCCCGAGGATGCCAGGGGCGAGATGTTGCGCGCCAATTGTCGCAGGGCGCGATCCAGAATATCTGTATGAAGGCCGGTTTGCTTCACGGCGAATTCAAGGCCGGAAATCTGCCGTGCTCCAATCCCGGTGGCTTCTGAAAGATTCGCTACCTGCTCGCCAAATTCCGCCGCCGATTTCGCGGCCTCCAAAGCTGAGTGCGTCAAGCGAACGAATTCATCAACTGAAAAAATCAGGTGCGACCTAATGAAACCGGTCAGCTGCTGCATCGCGCCCTGCGTTGTCTCGGCAGCCTTCCCCACTTCTGCGAGAGATTCACCAGCCTTCTCGTGGAATTCCTGCAGAGCTTCAATCGCTTCCTCAGGGTGAGCCGCGATACGAAATATCAAACTCAGGACGTTGTCTGCCATAAGCTTTCTTGCGTTCGGGTGTTGCGGGCCTTAGAATGAAGTCATGACATGTGCTGACTGTACGGCAGAAATTTCAGAGCGATCGCGACGCTGCATCTATTGTGCAGCTTCCCGGCGTGCCTCGATCACGCGCAAGGCTGGCGGCGTGATGATTTCGATGGCGCTGCTGCTTGTCGCGGCGGATGCCGAGTTGCACCTCATCGACCTCATCCACGATGCTGCAATGCTGATGCCGATGGGAATGGCCATCTACCTCGCGGGAGTTATTCAGTGGCTGCGCGCTCCCAAGCGCCCATTCACCACTCAATAACATCGCCTGCGCCGTCCCAGGCCTTTGGGCGGGATTTCCAAATCGCCACGGCCGCTGCCACGTCAATCTGGAAGTCCCACATCGAGCTGTTCAACAGATCACTGGGACGGCAGTTCCACTTCTCCGCAACTCGTGCGAGGAGAAGCAGGTTATCACTGGTCGCGAAACGACGAGAGGTCGCCACCATCCGAGGCGACCACGCCTAGAGACCACTTGATAATAAAATTCAGATCGTCATCACAAATCATGTCGGGCGAAATCTCGCCCGGTCCTGGCGACAACGACACTCGAGGCTGCACTATCACCTCGCCCAGTAGATCGACGACCCATTTTGCAATTCGGTGTAGATCGTCAACGCTGCGCTGTTGGTCATCCTGTCCCGCCACCTTCGCGGCAAGCACGGCTGGAAATTGACCACGATAGATAAACCACCTCGCCGTCGGGCGTCTTAGCAAAACCGCTTTGCCGAGTTTCGGCAAAACCACTCGTTCCACCGCACGTTCCGCTTCTTGTGCCAGCTTGAAGTCCGAGGCCGTCGCAATCTCAGAGGCGCTCATCGGTTCCTTTCTCCATTGATTCTTTGGAATCAATGCTCTGCTGTTTAGAGCTGCCGCCAGATCGTGCCCAACTGGTCTCCTGCTGGGCGCGATGGAATGGCGATCCCACTGAAAGTGATCTTTGCCGTCGTGGGCTTCTCCTTTGAGAAGGCGAGCGACGGCTCCTTGCTCACATACGCCTGGTAGAGCTGGCTCACCACGAACTTCCCGGGGTAATTCACGCGAGGCGAAATCACCGCAATGGACCAGTTCGGGATGGCGAACAGGCCACCATACGTCAGCTGCTTAGCTCTCGAATCCTGGCGGCAGCGTCGGATCGGTTCCCGTAAGGTATGCAGACCCGCTGATCAGAAACGCGAGTTTCTGCAGGTCTGTCTCGAGCAAAGTCACCTCAATACTCGCTGCCGCATCGGTGGGGCGAGCATCGATAGGTCCAAACACCTGGTCCGCCTTGATCTCGGCAATCTTCGGGACAATGCCGAAGGTCGTAGCCCCTTCAATTCCGCCGCCATACAGCGGAGCCGTGGTGTTTGTCATCGGCGGTGATGCCGTGGTCGTCGAGAGCGCCGTGGTTTGTGTCCAATTCTGGCCGATGGGAATCACCGTAGAGTTCTGGAGCTTTTCGGACCCTGCCGTGCTCGAAATATAAACGTTCCATCCGATTGCCCCGGGCGTGGGCGGCGGCGACTGAATCACGAGCTCGTTATCCGCCGCGACTGCGAGCGACACTTCCGCCGAGGGTGTTGTCTCTCCGACCGGTGCAATGAGCGTGATCACCACGTAATAGGTCGTGGCTGCCAACGTTCCGCCTGCGATGGACGAGAGCACAGGCGCCGCAGGCGCCGCCACCACCCCGGTCTGTGTCGGGTTGCCGGATGTGTCTATTTCGAGCCGTGCCCCTGGGGCGGGCACGGCACATCCGAGCCACAAGTTTCCCGGTCCCTGATGAATCTTGGTGCGATCAACCGCTTGTACCATACAGCCTCCATGTACTTCATGTTTCCTGAAGCATTACTTTCAGATTAATCGTCGCTGCTTTGGCGAAGAGCCCCTGCGCTCGCTGGCGCAGCTCATCGTACATGTGCGCGATGATGTGAACCTCCTTAACGGTTCCACCCGGCAAGCCCGGAGCCAATGTCCCTACCGCAAATGGCGGCGACGGAAGTGGTAGTGTCGTCAGGCTGAAGTCCGAGGATGTTGACATCCACGAGGTCTCCAGCACCTGGTCTACTGCTCGCACATAATCCTGCAATATCTCGGCAACTGCATTCGGATCCTGGTGGGCCACCGCAATTCCTAACGCAATCTGAATCGTCTGAGCGCGGTTAAACGGCTGCTGCTCGTCGAATTGGACCTCGCGCGGAATAATCAGCAGTGCCGGAAAATTAATGACGGGCTGCTCGGCCAGGTCCCATTCCTGAAATGATGCATAGCTCGGATTCATCAGTGCCAGGGCTGAAGGCATATCACGGTAGATAATCGCAATAAGCTGACGAATCAGAGGCTTCGTGAACTGCGCGATGAAGTACGGTGTCCAACTCATCAGTCTCCCAGCATCGCTTCGCCAATCTGCCTCGCCTCCAGCGCAGACAGTCCGCGATCTCCGGTCACTGCAAAACCGATTTGTCTGGCAATCTGCGCGCCGCGACCGAGCAGCGTCGATTCAATCTGCGCGCGCGTTTCCGGCGTGATCACCAGAACTTTGCGCGTCATCCCACAGATCGCGCAGCATTTCAAAACAGTCCATGCGCAGCCGGTCGGCTTCGTCAAAAATCAGCAGGTAGGGCGATTGTTTCGCTGATTACCCTTGGTCCACGCTTGATGCTCGGCCAGTTGCGCATCGCCGGGCGCTATCTTTCGCTCATCGGTATTTGCCCCAATCCAGCCTGGCAGCGTCCGTGAGCAATCCGCCAGATAGCGGTGAAACCGTTCCAGCCGGTTGCCCTTGGGATTCTTCTCTCGCGGCTCCGATTTGCGGATTCCGAGCCGGTCGAGGATTCCGTACCAATTCTGAAATTTTAAATTTGCAATTTGCGATGGATTCGCCCGCCCGCCAAACGTCCCGCCCCGAAACCGACCGTGGTCACTGTGAATCGCCCCCGGCACGCCATAGTCGCGCAAAAGCGCGACCAACAACTCGATCTCATCGTTCTCCGAAATGCCGCGCCGCAATTCATACTCGTTCCCCGAAACCAGCTTCCAGCAGAGCGGATACATCGAGCGCTCGTCATAAAATGTCAGCAGCCAC
>DATGKJ010000002.1:0-12396 GCA_035294685.1 Terriglobia bacterium
ATTTCACCACCTTTCGGCAGCGCATGGCAGCCTTCCCGGTGCGGATTGAAATGATCAGCCGCTTTCGCTCTCCCAAAGAGCAGAAAAAAATCGCGGCAGAAGCCGCTGAGGGTCAGGTCGATATCCTCATCGGAACACACCGCTTGCTTTCAAAGGACGTGCACTTCAAAGACCTTGGTCTGCTCATTGTGGATGAAGAGCAGCGCTTCGGCGTAGCGGCAAAAGAGAAATTGAAGCGGCTCCGCGCGAATGTGGATGTGCTCACCATGTCGGCCACACCCATCCCTCGCACGCTGCACATGTCCCTGGGCGGACTACGCGACCTTTCGGTGATCGAAACGCCTCCCCGTGGCCGCCTGGCCATCCAAACCACGGTAGCGCCCTATAACGCCAAACTGATTCAGGCGGCAATTCTCAATGAAATGCAACGTCAGGGACAGGTCTATTTCGTGCACAATCGCGTGGAATCTATTTTCAGTATCGCGGCAATGATCCAGCAACTGGTTCCTACGGCCCGCATTGGCGTGGGTCACGGGCAGATGGCGGAGCAGGAACTGGAACGGGTGATGATGAAGTTTGTGCAGGGCGAGTATGACGTCCTGGTTTCAACCTCGATCATCGAAAATGGTCTGGATATTCCGCGGGCCAACACCATCATCATTAACCGCGCCGATCGTTTTGGGCTGGCTGAGCTTTACCAACTCCGGGGCCGTGTGGGGCGATCCGATCGGAGGGCCTACGCCTATCTCCTGATCCCGGACGAGGACTCGCTGACGCCGCTTGCGCGAAGACGCCTGGCGGCGTTGAAGGAATTCTCCGACCTTGGCGCAGGCTTCCGCCTGGCTGCCCTGGATTTGGAACTGCGTGGGGCCGGCAATATCCTGGGCGCGGAACAATCGGGGCATCTGAATGCCATCGGATTGGACCTTTACCTCAAAATGCTGCAGGAGACAGTGGAAGAGTTA
The DNA here is from genome assembly GCA_035294685.1 of Terriglobia bacterium. Classification (GTDB taxonomy): domain Bacteria; phylum Acidobacteriota; class Terriglobia; order UBA7540; family UBA7540; genus RH2-MAG17b. Next base: position 966 of record DATGKJ010000002.1, read on the forward strand.
AAGGGCCTTCCTGCCAAGCCGGAAGTGCGCACTACTTTGAATCTGGGAGTCGATATTCGCATCCCTGATCAATTTATTGCTGACGAAGGCCAGCGTTTGCGCATGTATAAGCGAATCTCTGAGCTTTCAGGACCGGAAGCGCGGGCTGAACTTGAAGCTGAGTTGGCCGACCGATATGGCCCGCTGCCGCCTTCCGTCTCCACGCTTCTTGACTACGCCCTGCTGAAAAATTGCGCTGAAGCCTTGCTGATTCAGTCGTTGGATCGCAAGCAGGAGGAGGTCTGGATTCGCTTCCACCAGGAAACTCCGGTGCGGCCGGAAAAGCTGATGCGTCTGATCAAAAGCCGGCGCGATGCCATCCTGCGGCCTGACGGGTCATTCCGCTTCCGCATGCGCTCGGCTTCCGCCAACCCGATCCAGGAAGTCTCAAGCGTCTTGCGGGAACTGCAAAACCCGCATTAAGATGGGAATCAAGCGTTATTTACTGCGATGCAGGAAGGGTTGGACTGTATGAAAAAAAGCTTCATTCTGGCAATTATCTTTGGAATGGTTGCTGTTCCGCCATCCGCATATTGCCGGCGCGAACTCATTGACCGCATTATTGCGCGAGTGAATGAGGAAATCATTACGCAGCGGCAATATGACGCTGAAAAAGAAAAACTTCGCGCCCAACTTGCCCAGCAATACTCCGGGCAGGAGCTTGAAACCCAGTACCAGGCGGCGGTAAAAGATCTGCTGCGGGATATGATCGATCAGGACTTGCTGGTGCAAAAAGCGAAAGACTTGAACATTAACGTTGAAACTGATCTTGTCCAACGCCTGGACCAGATCCGGAAACAGATGGGCCTGGCGTCAATTCAGGACCTTGAAAACGAAGTGGAAAAACAGGGGTTGATTTGGGAAGACTTTCAGAACAACATTCGCCGGCGGATGTTGACACAGCGGGTGATTGAGCAACAGGTTGGTTCGCGCATCATGGTGACCCAGGCCGAAGCGCGAAAATATTTTGAGGAACACCGCAAGGACTTCAGTTCGCCAGCCGGCGTTGAACTGGCGGAGATTCAAATTTCAAACAGCAAGTGGGGCGAGGACACCGCCTCGCAACGCGCCAAGGCGGCGCTCAGCATGATTCAGGTCGGCGCGAAATGGCAGGATGTGGTGAAAAAATATTCAGACGGACCCAACGCAAATTCCGGCGGGGATGTCGGATTCTTCCCCAACGGCTCGCTCCTGCCCGAAATCTCCAAAGCGATCCAGAATCTTGATCCGAACGACACATCCGGCATCATTCAGACCCAATCCGGTTATCTCATCGTCAAATTGCTTCAGCGACGCAGCGCCGGCGCGCCCAAGTTTGAAGAAGTCGAACAGCAGGTGGATAATGCGCTCTACGAGCAGAAGATGCAACCTGCTTTGCGCGACTATCTCACCACCCTCCGCAAGGAAAGCTACATCTATCTGGCTCCTGGTTTTGTGGATGCTGGAGCGCCGAGCCCCGGCAGTATGGCCTCCGCGCAAGAGGGCCGATGAAAAAGAGTTTTATTGCGCGCCTTAAGCCCGGCGAACAGGTTGACAGCGCCTTTTTACTGCAATCGAAAGAGCGCCGGCTTGCTCGAAATGGCAGCGCTTATCTCGACCTGGAACTCCGCGACGCAACCGGATCGCTGCGTGGCAAGCTTTGGGATTGTGATCGCGTCAAGCTCGATTTTGAAGTCGATGACATTGTTCACGTGACGGGACGCATTGAGGAGTTTCAGGGCACGCCCCAAATCTCCATTTATGCCATCCGCAAAGCGGCGGGCGACGATCTTAATCTGCTCGACTATCTTCCCCGCACTGAGCGTGATCCCGACCAGATGTACGCGGAATTGTTGGATCGAGTCAACAGCTTGACAGAAGGACCTATTCGGCAACTTTTGTTGGCCGTCATCGAAGATCCGGAAATTGCCCAAAAGTATAAGCTTGCGCCTGCGGCTGTTTCTCTGCACCATGCATTTCTAGGCGGGCTGCTTGAGCACGTCACATCGCTCTGGAAGCTTGCGGACAAGCTCTGCGACCACTATCCCTGGCTCGACCGCTCGCTCGTGCTGGCGGGCATTGTCCTGCACGACCTCGGCAAAATCGAAGAGCTCCATTTTAACCGCGCTTTTCGCTATTCGACGCGAGGGCAATTGCTGGGACACATTGTTATTGCGCTCGAGATGGTACGCGACAAGATGCGCGCCATTCCAGATTTTCCGATTTCGCTCAAAAACCAGATTGAGCACATTATCCTTTCTCATCACGGCAAGCTTGAATTCGGCTCGCCTAAAGAGCCGATGTTTCCGGAAGCTTTGGCCGTCCATTATCTCGATGAGCTCGATTCCAAACTGGAAAGCATGCACGCGCAATATGCGGCCGAGAAGGATCGCGATGGCGATTGGACCAGCCGCAATCGATCTCTGGGGCGCGAGCTATTAAAGACATCGAACCACTGATTCGACATCTTAATGATTCCATCAAAAACTCGATGACGCAGGCTGAAATTCAATCGATCCTTCCGCATCGTTATCCGTTCCTGCTCATAGACCGCGTGACGGAATTTGTCCCCGGCCAGCGCATCGTGGGTGTGAAAACGTTCACCGCCAATGAATCTTACCAACCAGGGCATTTTGCCGGTTTCCCGGTAATTCCCTGCGGTATTCTGCTTGAGATGACTACCCAACTCGGAGCTATCCTGGTATTGGAACGACCTGAAATGACGGGTAAGATTCCGGTGATCCTTCAAATTCCTTCAGCCCAGATGCACGCCCTTGCGCAGCCGGGCGACCGAGTGAAGGCCGAAGCTGAGGCTCTGAAGCTGCGCGAAAACTTCGGCGAATTGCGCGGCACGGTTTATCGCGGCAAGGAGTTGATTGCCGAAGGCACGATGCGTTTTGCTATCGCGGAAAAGCAGGGGCTGGGACTTGGGGGTTAGAACGCAGTCTGCACCTCTCAATCTGACTCTTATTCCGATGGTTTTCGAGGAACTCAAAATCCGCCATGTTTCCATCCGCCCAGCGCAGATTCTTGCGCCGATGGCCGGCATCACGGATACCGTGTTCCGCCGTTTCATCAAACAATTGGGCGGATGCGGGCTGATTATGACGGAATTTGTCTCGAGCGAAGGCATGCTGCGGCACAATCTCAAGTCCCAACGCTATCTCTACTACACCGAGGAAGAGCGCCCGATCACCGCCCAGATCTTCGGCGCAGACCCCGACCATCTTGCGGAAGCGGCGCGGATGATTGAGGACCTCGGATTCGATATCATCGATCTCAACCTGGGCTGCCCGGCGAAAAAAGTAGTGAAGTGCGGCGGCTCAGGATTGCTGCGCGATCTGCCGTTCCTTCAGCAGATCTTTCGCAAAATCCGCGCGGCGGTCAGCATCCCGTTCACCGTTAAAATCCGTGCCGGATGGAGCGACGAGGAAATCGTGGCGGCGCCGGTTGCGCGCATGGCGGAAGACTGCGGCGTGGAAGCGATTGCGGTTCACCCGCGAACGCGCATGCAAGGCTACAGCGGGCGCGCGCGATGGGATATCATTGCCGAGGTCAAAGCCAGCGTGCGAATCCCGGTGATTGGCAATGGCGATGTGATGACGCCGCGCGACGCTGAAGCGCTCTACAACCAGACGGGCTGCGACGCGGTGATGATTGGCCGCGCCGCTCCCACCAATCCCTGGATTTTCCGCCAGATGATGGAATACTTCCGCGGCGGGACATATTCAGAGCCTGCCGAAGCAGACCGCTATGAATTGATCCGTTCTTATTACGCCATGCTGGTCCAGGAAAACATGCCGGGCGCGATCGGCAAAATGAAGCAGTTCGCAAGCTGGTTCACTCACGGTGTGCGAAACGGCGCTGAGCTGAGAAGACAGGTGCAGAGCGCCCAAAGCGCGCGCGAAGTGCTTGACCGTGTGGACGAGTTTTTCTCGAATACCCTCAACCTTCCCTGCCCTGCGCCCATCACGTAGCGAAGCTCGCGCCTATTCACAATGCAGGCTTTTCAGGCTGAATACCCGCAGCCGCGATCACGTGCTTTTTTCCGCCTGCCAGAGGCGATAGACTTCGCTCTTTGAAATGCCCCGGGATCGCGCCAGCGCCTTGAGCGCTTCTCGCTCCGAGAGTTTCTCTTTCCGCATCAGCTTTTCTATCTCCTCCCGAACTGACAAGAGCGGCTCGACGGGTCTGGCTTTTCCAGAAGTCTCTTGTGGGGCGACCAGAACAGTGATCTCTCCCTTGACAGGTTTCTTTTTCAGCCCTTCCAGGACTTCCGATAATGTTCCGCGCAAAAACTCTTCATGAATTTTGGTCACCTCGCGCCCAACCACAACCGGGCGCTCCCCAAGAGCCCTCCGAACATCCTCGATCATTTCAACGACGCGATGGGGCGCTTCATAAAAAATCAAGGTTTCGGAGGCTTCGGCAAGCGCGCGGAGACTCTTCTGCCGCTGCGATCTCTTGGAAGGAAGAAATCCGCAGAACCGAAAGTGATCGACCGGCAAGCCCGCAGCGGCCAGCGTCGCGACAAATGCGGAAGGACCCGGAATTGGAATGACGGGAATGCTGTGCCGGATGGCAAGCTTCACCAGCCGATAGCCGGGATCAGAGATAACCGGCATCCCCGCATCAGAGACCAGGGCCACCCGGCTGCCTTCTTCCATCAGCAGGATCAGTTCTGGCGCGCGGGTCATCTCATTATGCTCGTGATAACTGATCATGTTCGTCCGGATAGCATAGTGCTCGAGCAATCCCTGCGTGCGCCGTGTATCCTCGCAGGCAATCAGATCAGCCTCCTTTAGAGTCCGAATCGCCCGAAGCGTGATATCCTCCAGATTCCCGATAGGCGTCGCCACCACAAAGAGCTTCCCTGAAGGCCCGTTGCTTGTCTTGTTCTCCACCTGGTGAATCGCGGGCATGTCGTTTCTTTCTCAATCAGCGCGTAGATTAACGCTGGTAGTCTATCAATCGATCCTGGCCGAAGCAATGGCTTGGCGCATTAAGACTATGGCGCCTCGCATCGCACCCTTACGGGTTGCGACAAAGGAAAACTCGTGATGTTCCAGACCGAGCGCGACCGCCTGCGCTGGCCTAACGGCCTTTGTTAAACCGTCTGTTATAATCGAGATTTATCCCATGTCAGGCATCATCGGCTACATCGGCAGCAAACGGATTGTGCCTGTCCTGCTTGAAGGCTTGCACCGCCTACAGTATCGCGGATACGATTCGGCGGGGCTTGCCGTGATCAAGGATGGAACGCTCGCCATCCGGCGAGCCACCGGCAAGTTGCGCAATCTGGAGGAAGTTATCCGGCTGGACCCGGTGGATGGTTTTTACGGCATCGGGCACACCCGCTGGGCCACCCACGGCGCTCCGACTGAAGAGAATGCCCATCCTTTACGGGACTGCCACGGCACCGTGGTGGTTGTTCACAATGGCATCATTGAGAACTATGAGGAGCTCAAGCGTGAGCTGATCAGCGAAGATCACAAGCTCATCACTGAGACAGATACGGAAGTCATCGCTCACCTGGTCGAAAAATATCTGAACGGAACGCCAACCCAGTCCGGAAGCCCAGGAATTAAAGCGCCTGACCTGGAGGAGGCCGTCCGCCTTGCCGTCCGCCGGTTGAAAGGCGCCTTCGCGCTGGCGATTATTTCGACTAAGGATTTAAACAAAATCGTCGCCGTGCGTCAGGGCCCTCCTGCCGTGATCGGGCTGGGTAAGGATGAGTACTTTGTAGCAAGCGACGTTCCCGCCATTGTATATCACACCCGTGATCTCTTCTTTCTGGCGGATGGAAATATTGCCGTACTCACTCCCAATGGCGTGAAGCTCATGGACTTTGACGGGCATCCCGTATCGCGCCGCGTGCAGCATATCACCTGGGATCCTATCCTCGCGGAAAAAGGTGGATTCAAGCATTTCATGCTCAAGGAGATTTACGAGCAGCCCCGCGCCGTGCGCGATACCATGCTGGGGCGAATCTCGCCGGAAACCGGCGAGGTATTTCTGGATGAAATGGAGATCTCCGAGGATGATTTTCGCCAGTTCCGTGAGATCAAGATTGTGGCTGCCGGAACCTCGCGCCACGCCGGACTTGTGGGACGAACGATGATCGAGCGGTTGGCTCGTGTGCCGGTCGAGGTCGATTATGCCTCGGAATTCCGCTACCGCGATCCCATCGTGGACCCCCACACGCTGACCATTGTGATTACGCAATCGGGCGAGACCGCGGATACCATCGCCGGACAACGGGAAGCGCAAACCAAAGGCTCCAGGACGCTCGCGATCTGCAATGCCCTGGGCAGCATGGCCCCTCGGGAAGCAAACGGCGCCATTTACACCCACGCAGGGCCCGAGATTGCGGTCGGGTCAACCAAGACTTTCACGGCGCAGTTGACCGCGCTTTACATGTTCGCCTTCTATCTTGGCCGGCTTCGCAATCAACTGGCGCACGGCGAAGCCGTGAAATTGCTCTCCGAGCTTACCGTCGTGCCCAAGCAGATTGAGTCCGTGCTCCAGCGGGATGACGAATTTGAAGATCTGGCCCGCCACTTTTATCGCTCAACAGACTTTCTGTTTTTAGGCCGCGGCGTTCACTTTCCGATTGCGCTCGAAGGCGCGCTGAAAATGAAAAAAATCTCCTACATTCACGCCGAAGCCTATCCGGCCGGCGAGATGAAGCACGGGCCAAGCGCCCTGATTGCTGATGGCCTACCGGTTGTGGTGATCGCCACCTGCGACTGGAACTCCGGCGATTCGCGCGTGCGGTACGAGCGGACGATTTACAACATCGAAGAAGCCAAAGCGCGTGGCGCAACAATTCTGGCGCTGGTCACCGAGGGCGACCGCGAAGTGACCGCCATCGCCGATCACGTCATTACGCTGCCTCACACCAACGAGTTGCTCTCAACGATTCTGGAAGCGGTGCCGCTGCAACTTTTGGCCTATCACATCGGCGTCCTTCGCGGTTGCGATGTGGATGAGCCTCGAAATCTGGCGAAGTCTGTCACCGTGGAATAAGCGCCCATCCCGAAATCATGAGAAATTAGATACCCTGGCCTCACGAATATCTGATGACTGCCCCTGTCCGCGTCCGATTCGCTCCCAGCCCCACCGGCTATGTCCATGTGGGAAACGCGCGCACGGCTCTCTTCAACTGGCTGTTTGCCCGCCACAACAACGGCGCGTTTGTTTTACGCATCGAAGATACGGATATTCAACGTTCCGAGGAACGCTACGAAAAAAGCCTTATCGAAGCCCTGCGATGGTTCGGGCTTGATTGGGATGAGGGACCGGATAAAGGCGGAAGATTTGGCCCTTACCGGCAATCGGAACGCAAGGAGATCTATTCCCGCTTCGCGCGCGAGTTGATGGAGTACAACAAGGCTTACTACTGCTTTTGTACGCCTGAGCAACTGGAGAAGGATCGCCAGGAGGCATTGAAAGCAGGACGCCAGCCGCGCTACTCAGGCCGATGCCGTGATCTCTCCCCAGAGGAATCCGCCCGCCGGGTAAACGCCGGTGAAGCGGCGGCAGTGCGGCTGAAAATTACTGATGAGGATTTTGCGTGGGATGATCTGGTTCACGGCCCCACCCGTTTTTCAGGCGACGTAATCGGCGACCCGATCCTGGTGCGCTCGGACGGCAATCCTGCATACAACTATGCGGTGGTCGTTGACGATCACTTGATGGAAATCACTCATGTGATTCGTGGCGACGATCATATTTCTAACACCCCGCGTCAATTGGCTGTTTATCACGCTCTCGATTGGGAGCCGCCACGGTTCGGCCACCTTTCCACCATTCTCGGGCCGGACCGTTCACGGCTTTCAAAGCGTCATGGCGCGACTTCGCTCGAAAGCTTCCGCGAATTAGGCATCCTGCCCGAAGCTTTGCGAAATTATCTGGCCCTGCTCGGATGGTCGCCCGCCGATGGGAAGACGGAAATCCTTGACGACCGGGAACTAATCGCGCAGTTTTCGCTGGATCATATCACGCTCAGCCCGGCGGTATTCGATCCGGAAAAATTAAACTGGCTCAACCGCCATTATCTGAAAAATGCGCCGCGTGCGCGGATTACGGAACTGAGCGTCCCTTTTCTCATCCAGGCAGGCTATCTGGCCGAGCCTGTCACCCCACAGGTTCTGGCATGGCTTAAGAAGGTGATCGATGCCGTGCTGAAAAATATCGATTATTTAAGCCAACTCCCTTCAGCTGCCAGACTGATTTTTGAATATGATTTGAGCCACTTGAAAGACAATGAGGAAACATGCGATGAAATGAAGAGCGAATCCGCGCGAGAAGTCCTCAGCCGATTTATTCCCAAGGTGATTCAGGCAGGCAGGATCACCTACGAACAGTTCCGCGAATTCACCCGCGAAGTGCAGAAAGAAACCGGCCGAAAGGGGCGCGAATTGTTTCATCCCATTCGCATTGCATTGACGGGTGCTGCCTCCGGGCCGGAACTGGAAAAACTCATCCCGATTTTTGAGGAAGGCGCAGAACTCCGCTTGCCGCGACACATTCTGAGTTGCTCCGAACGGTTGCAGGAATTTCAGAGAGTTGCTGGAATTCAGATAACGTAACGAAAATAGATGGACCCGGCTGATGGTCTGTCGTCCTATTGAGGATTACAAATTATAGTGACGACTTCTTCTGTAGCGCCGGTGTTCCCACCGGCGTCTTTCGGCGCTGGGGACAGCGCCGCTACAGCAAATAGTGTCGCTATAATTTGTAATCCCCTGTAAGCGCAGCGAAGGATCCCTGCATTTTTTCAGCAAAATACAGAGATTCTTCCGCTTCGCTTCGCTCAGCGTCAGAGTGACGCGCAAAGGGCTCAGCCGGAAGATATACGTATTCCACTTACGCCACACTGGAAACATGCAAGGCGCAGCCTTACTGAGGTTTACAAATTATAGTGACATAGTTTTCTGTAGCGTCGGTGTCCTCACCGGCGTTTTCGGCGCTGGGGACATCGCCGCTACGGTCTCGGTTGTCACTATAATTTGTAATTCTCAATAGAGTAGTCCGGCCACCATAACAGAGTTCTCATCCGATGTCGAAGCGCAGCTTTTCCTCTCCACAGCAAACTCTATATGGCATCAATACCGTTCGGGAAGCCATTGGCCGCCGGCCCATCGAATACGTTCTCGTGGCCGAGGGGCCTCGCGGCTCGCGCATTGAAGAAATCATTCACGCCTGCCACGCCCAGGGCATTCCATTGCGCTTCGCTCCCCGGCAAGCGCTCGACCGGATGGCAGGCGCCGCGCACCATCAGAATGTGCTGGCCGTCTGTTCCGCAAAGGGCTATGAGGATCTGGAAAGCGTCATCGAATCCGCCGAGCGCCCTCTACTGGTGGCGCTGGACAGCGTTGAAGACCCGGCAAATCTCGGATCGATTGTGCGGACCGCGGTTGCCGCCGGCGCCCACGGGGCTATCATTCCCGAGCGCAGGGCGGCAGGAATCTCGCCGACCGTGGCTCGCGTGGCCTCTGGCGCAATCGAACATCTCAGGATTGCCCGTGTCACCAATTTGACCCGCGCCTTGATGGAACTAAAAAAGAGAGAGATTTGGGTCTACGGATTCGAGGCGCAGGCAGAGAAATCCTATCTTGCGCTCGACTATTCCCTTCCCTGCGCGCTGGTTTTAGGAGGAGAGGGTCACGGGCTGCGGCGGCTGGTGCGGGAGACCTGCGACGAACTGGCGCGCATTCCCCTCTACGGGCCTGTCGAATCCCTCAACGTTTCCGTCGCCGCCGCCATCGTGCTTTATGAAGCCGCTCGCCAGCGCAGCGCTCGTCGAGTCGGTTCCGAAATTACGAGAAATGCGTAAGAATAGTAGTGAGTGGTTCTCTTACAAATCAACGGCGAAATTCGAGGCGAGAGATTGAGCAGGCCTGAACGGGCACTCTCTGATTCTATCCTCTGACTTTCTCTTTTTTTCAACCATGCTGCAAGTCCACACGACCGCAAATCTTTTCGGCTTGAGCCGTGAAGAGCTGGAACAGCTCGCGGTGGAGTGTGGCGAGCCGCGTTATCGCGGGCGACAGATTTTTCATGATCTATACGCTCGCCGTCAACAGGACCTGGAAAGTTTCACCCATCTGAGCAGGTCTTTTCGCCAGCAGCTTGCTTCGCGGTTTGCAGTGATCTATCCCAAAGTTCGGGAAAAATTAGAATCACGCGACGGATCATCGCGCTACCTGCTGGAACTTTTAGATGGCCAGGTTGTTGAAGCTGTCCACATGCCGGAGAAGAGCCGGGTGACTCTTTGCATTTCGAGTCAGGCGGGCTGCGCCGTCGATTGCCGCTTTTGCTTTACAGCCCTGATGGGTTTGCAGCGCAACCTCACCGCCGGCGAGATTCTGGGCCAGGTTTACGCCATCGCGCAGGATCAGGAGATGGATTCTCAGACGAGGCTCAATATTGTTCTGATGGGCATGGGAGAGCCGCTGCTCAATTTTGCGCCGGTTATGAAGGCGATCCGGGTGCTGGCCGATCCCGACGGTATGCAAATTCCCTGGCGACGCATCACCTTATCGACTTCCGGCATCATCCCGCGCATCCGCGATCTGGCTCGCGAGCCTGTGCGGCCCAAACTGGCCATTTCGCTCAATGCCTCGACTGACGAACAACGCACAACCCTGATGCCCATCAATCGCAAATATCCCCTAGCCGAATTACTTGAGGCCTGCCGCGCCTATCCCCTGCGGCCCCGCGAACTCGTGACCTTTGAATACGTCATGCTGGATGAAGTAAATGACTCTGAGGCTGATGCTCTGCGCGTGGCGAAGCTTCTTCACGGCTTGCGCGCCAAAGTGAATTTGATTCCCTATAATTCCGGCTCGGGTCTGCCCTTTCGGACGCCTCCATTTCAACGTGTCCTTGAATTTCAGGAGATACTGGCCCGCAAGCGTATTCCGGCTTTTATTCGCATTTCTCGCGGACAGGATATTCACGCCGCGTGCGGCCAGTTGAGGGCAGAGAGAAACGAAGTGACGTCCTCACGGTAGCGCCGGTGTCCCCATCGGCGGTCTTTCCGCGCTGACAGCTTTCCCTGAACAAAGTGGCGGGCGCGCGCCGCCACAGAATGATATTTCCACTTACAGACTTCCGTTGTTACGAACCAACCGACAGACTTCCGTTGTTACGAACCAACCGAGCTCTCGGAAAATCAGATTCATTCTCTTATCCCGATCACGGCCATCATGCGTCCGGTCGAGCTGCCCTCCTTGCGATAAGAAAAGAAGAGATCGGTTCGGCACGACGTGCAGAAATCAGCAACCTGAATACGAGTGTGTGGCACACCGGCGGATTTCAACTGACTTTTGACAACGGCCACGAGATCAAGGCCGAAATGTGAGCCTTTGCGAGAAGCGTGTCCGGGGGGCGCCGTGGAAAGAAA
>DATGKJ010000003.1:0-2771 GCA_035294685.1 Terriglobia bacterium
GCCGGTTCACCATGCCCGCTGTGTAAAGCAGCGCTGATACAAGCTGGGTTTTGCCGGTATGCCCGTGGCCAATCAGGGCCACATTGCGGATATTTGAGCTTTCGTAGATTTTCACCACAAGCTCCTTTTCCCTCAGGTTACGAAAACGCTACGGTTACGGATTCAAAGTTCGAGCCCCTTCAGGGAAAATAGAGAAGATTAAAAACACGCATCCTAACATATCCGTTCGTGTCGCTTCAATGCTGTGCCGACGCTGAATGCAACATTAAAAAGCTTATGGGCAGAAGACCCTAAAGGAAAGTGCGGGAATGCAAAACATCGTCGGAAGGATGAATATTAAGGGACCGCTCTATTGCGATTCTGCCTGCGCTTATATCGTTTGGCTCTGAAAGCGCAGGGGTCTTTTGTTGGATTCCTCATGTTCTCTTGTTTTTGTAAGGGCTGCTTTCTGGATCTGGAATTTAAAATTTGAAGTGCGGCCACGCCGCGCTAAACCCTCTAATCTAAGTTCTCTCTTTATTAAAAAAGCGTTCACCTACATATTAATGCTGAGAAAATATTGCTAAGGAGTGCGTAGATTTTTCCGACTGCAAAGACTGAAGGCTGACTTGGGTTCTTTGCTTTCAGAGGCTCTGCTTCTGGCCGAGGAATTGCTTATTAAGGGACTCACTTGCAGTCAGCTTCTGCCCTGTTGGTTAAAAAATGGGAAAACCACCTCACGAAAAGGGAGTTATGACCACAGCTATGGACCCTGATTTTAACGTTCTGGGCATTTTTCAGGAGCATTTCAATCGCTATTTGAGTTACCGGGAAGAACTGCCCCCCCATGCCGAGATCCTTAAAGTCTCCTTTCAATTCTTACGCGGGAGTCAGGATAGCCAGTTGGGCGAGATTGTTGGCCTGGTCGGGAGCCAGGACCTGCTGGAAATCATCAAGCCGCGGGCAGCCTCCGCGGCTACTGCAGTTCAATCCCTGGGAAAAAGTAGCTGATTTCAAAAGCGGCTGTTTCCGGCGCGTCTGAGCCGTGGATGGCATTGCGCTCAATGCTCTCGGCGTAAAGTTTGCGGATGGTTCCGGAAGCGGCCTTGGCAGGGTCGGTTGCCCCCATCGCCTCGCGCAATCGGGTGATTGCGCTCTCGCCTTCCAGCACCATCACCATCGCCGGACCAGAACTCATAAAATGCGTGAGGCTCTCGAAGAAGGGCTTGCCGCGGTGAACCGCATAGAAGCCTTCCGCTTCTGCCTTGCTGAGTTTCACCAGCCGGGCCGCCACCACTTTGAAGCGGTGAGAATCGAAAACCTTGATAATGTCTCCCATGCGTCCGGCGCTGATCGCGTCCGGCTTGATGATGGTTAATGTTCGTTCGAGTGACATAAGTGTGCGTCCGATTGTGAATCTTTGGATGTAAAACTGCTATCCCTTCACGCTAACCCTTCTTCCCTTAACTGCAGGAGAAGAGATCCCGGTCAGATTTGCAGTCCTTTCTTCATCGGGAAAAAGACGATGTGAAACACAGATCCGGTAAGTCCGAGTCGAAGCGCGCTAGGGCTTCGACGAGGCTCTGATGCCCAGCGCATGGGCCATGGTTTCACCAATTAATGCAGGACTCGGTGCAACCGTGATTCCAGCAGCTTCAAGAGCCGCAATTTTCTCCGCCGCAGTGCCTTTGCCTCCGGCAATGATCGCGCCGGCGTGTCCCATCCGCCGCCCTGGGGGCGCGGTGCGCCCGGCGATAAAGCTGACGACAGGCTTCTTGACATGCGCCTTGATGAAGGTGGCGGCTTCCTCTTCCGCCGAGCCGCCGATTTCGCCAATCAGGACGATGCCGCGTGTTTCGGGATCATCGGCCAACATCTGGAGCGCGTCGATAAAATTTGTGCCGATAATCGGGTCGCCGCCAATGCCGACGCAGGTAGACTGGCCGATGCCCAACGCGGTCAATTGCCCAACCGCCTCGTAAGTGAGCGTCCCGCTGCGGGAGATCACGCCGACGTGGCCAGGCAGATGAATTCGGCCTGGCATAATGCCCACCTTGCATTTTCCAGGTGAGATCACGCCTGGGCAATTAGGGCCGATCAGCCGCGTCTGCTTTTCGGCCAGGAATTGCTTGACACGGACCATGTCCAGTGTGGGAATTCCCTCAGTAATGGCGATGACGAGCGGGATGCCGGCGTCCGCTGCTTCCATGATGGCGTCGGCGGCAAAAGGCGGCGGAACGAAGATGACGGATGCGTTGGCGCCGGTTTTTTCTTTGGCCTCGGCGACGGTGTTGAACACCGGGATGCTATCCACGGTCGTGCCGCCCTTGCCAGGCGTCACTCCAGCGACGACTTTCGTGCCATACTCCACGGCCTGCCGGGTGTGGAACGTTCCCTCACGTCCGGTGATGCCCTGAACAAGCAGCCGCGTTTTTTCGTCAACAAGAATTGCCATGAGATTCGATCATTGGTTAATTGACTTATTGGATCATGCTTACTATTTTGAGTATCGACTTTAACAGTATTTGGCAATCGCGCATAAGAGTGAATCAATGAACCGATGATTCAATGGCTCGATCAACTCGCTTTCGTGACTTGCACCACTTTTTCCGCTGCCTCTTTCATGCCGTTCGCTACGGTGAAATTCAGCCCCGACTCTCGCAGGATTTTCTGGCCTAGTTCCACGTTGGTTCCCTCCAATCGCACGACGACGGGAACTTTTATTCCCAGGCTCCGCGCGGCTGTTACAACGCCGTTTGCCACAATGTCGCAGCGCATGATGCCGCCAAAGA
>DATGKJ010000004.1:0-8940 GCA_035294685.1 Terriglobia bacterium
TACGGAATCACAATATCCTGGACAAAACTCTTCGCGCCGTGCGCATGATGGCGGTAATCGCCCCGCGCGAGCGATTTTAAACCGGCGAACATGCGCCGCGGTCGCGACCGTTGTTTAAGATTTTCTCTCAGCCGGGCGAAGCGAAGGCAATCTTCGCATTCCGCCAGCAATTCGTTAAACCGGCTGCGGGAACTTACCGGAAGGCCGCGATCCTGAATCTCACGAAGCCGCTGCAACAAATCGTTGAAGCGGCGCACCCGATGAGCATATTGTTTCAACTCGGATTTCTTTGCTGCCGCGCGCCACCGGCCCCAAAACCCGCTATCCAGGTCAGGATCCATGCCTTGATTTTGCGCGTGCCTCCGATAATAGAGCAGAGGCCGGTCAATCCACCTGACTTCGCCCACCGCATAGGCGATGAAGGTGATCCAATGGTCCTGGGACCATTGATTGGAGAGCGGAAGAATAAACGGCTTCAGCGCGGAGCGGAAAGCGATCATCGGGCCGTTGATTCCAAGTCCGCGGCCCAACTGGTGAGCCGTAGGGATCGTCGTCAGCGGCCGATCTTTTCTTCTGCCAAATACAGTCTCGCCGCGAGGCCGTAAATTACCGTCCGCCAGCTCCGCATCGCTATAAACCAGCGCCACATGAGGATTCTTCTGGAAAGCGTCCGCCATTGCGGAAATCTTCTCGGGAAACCAAACATCGTCAAAATCGCACAAGAAAATAACGTCGCCGGAGGTCTCACAGATTGCTCTTTCAAAATTTTTAATGAAACCCAGATTCTTTGGATTTTGCAGGATTCGCACCGAGCAAGGGCAACCCGCAAGCGCTTCCCGCACAATTTCAAGCGTCCGATCCTTCGATCCATCATCACAGACAACGATTTCATCCGGAAGCTGGGTCTGTCGCAGGATGCTTTCCAACTGCTCCCGCACAAAGGCTTCGCCGTTGTACGTGCACATGGCCACCGAGATTTTAAGCCTGCTCTCAGTCATCTTTCGGTTCTCCGCCGCCTCCTGAAGCGTAGCAGTATTTTTATCACGCCTGGCGCATCCTTGCGGGGCCTCGCTCACCTTGAGAATTGGCGAGAGAGCCGCTCCACGTAATCCACCTCCAGGGGCTGAACTTTATTCCCAAAGGGCCGCGACGAGGCATTCGGGGTCTCGAGAGTGTCGCCGGAAGCTTCCTTCTCTTTTGCGATCCCGTAAGCGCAGGTGGTATAGGCAAAAAGAAAGTATACGAAAAACTGATAGGCATCTGGAAAGAAGAAGGCCGCCAGCGCAAACGCCAACAAACTGGCCAGCAAGGCGGTTACCCACATGCCAAGCTCTGATGAGCCTTTAATTTTTTGTTTCACGCGACACAGGTTGAGAAAAGCGCAGCGATAAACCAGCAGGAACAGGAGCAGGGCCGGCAGGCCAGCCTCCGAACTGAGCGCCGTATAAATGTTATGGGTGGGCTGCCAGGCGCCGGAAATAACCTGGAAATTCTCGAGGCCCACGCCGAAAATCGGATACTCTGCTGTCACCCGCAAACTTTCCATCAACAAATGTCTTCGGTGCTCTGCGGAAGAGTAAGAACCCTGATAATTGCCGTTGGCGCCCGAGGTATCCGAAAGCCTCGTTACCACCTCTTTTCCGGCGAATGCGAAAATCAGCATGCCGCAAAAGAAAGCAATCAGCAGCAAATGCGGGCGGCGGCCTTGAACCCCGAAGCCCCACAGACAAACCGCGGCCGCCACTAAAAATGCCAGAAAGCCGGCGCGCGATCCGGTCAGGAAGAGGGCGTAGACCATGACCAGCGAGGCGAGCATCCAAAGCGCTTTGCGAAAAGCGCTTCGAGTTCTCAGCAGAAAGACAAGGCAGAACGGAAGCGTGAGCACGACGGCGAGAGCCAGGTCGTTGGGGTTGGCGTAGATTCCGTTCAGCACGCCCATCAGCCGGCCTCCATGGGCGCGCCCGCGAATCACTGAGACCAGCGCGACGGCCGCCACCGAGGCCGTCTGGACAAAAATCAGCTTCCGCAGCCGGATGAGCGAAGTGACGGCCAGAACCATGACCATGACGATCAGGACGACCTTGGAGAACTCCAGGGTAACCCCCAAAGAGCGCCCCTTCCAGATGGGGGAGAAGACGGAAGCCAGAAAAAACTGCAACAACAGCAAGATCAGGAAAATGATCTCTTTCGGAAAGCCCTGCTTCAGACGGCCCAGGCTCATCACAAAGGCGACCAGCGCGAAAAAACCTACGATTCGCGCCAGATGGAGATGAGCCAGGCCCGGAATGTAATCTTCCGGTCGGGCGCAATAAACCAAAAAGAAAGCCAGCAGCCAGAAATAAGCGCCGGCCAGCGGTTCCTTTTGTTGCTCGGCCGCCTTTTTGCCTATTGTCGCAACAGTTTCCATAAATCTCTCAAACTTCCAGCGGCTGGGATCGCACTTATCGCACCCACACTTGCTTCTTTCCCGCCACAAAATAAACGAAAGCGAGCGCCGCCGCCGTATTCAAAAGTAAAAAGGCCAGCGCCACATCCGCCACCCGGGTCAGAAAGCCAAACCTTGGCCGCAGTAAGGCGAGCATGGCCAATCCGTAAAAAACAAGCTGAGCCGCTACGGCGAGATCATAAATCGGCCCCGAGAGCATCAGCGAGCTTGCCAGCATCGCGATCAAGGCGAAAGGAACCAGCAGACGCAGGAGCTTGTGGCATACAAACTCAAACCGGATAGGGTTCGAGCGGGTCAGCAGCCACGGAGCGAGCTGCAGCAACTGATAGTTCCCGGTCAGGGTGCGCACTTTGCGGCGGAATTCCCGTTGCGAAGGCGCAATGCGGTCCCAGGCCCTGGCGCGCGATTCAAAGATCACCCGTTTTCCGCGTCTCGCAATCTGGAGCGGCTGATAAACATCGTCCAGCAAAGTCCCTATGGGCAAGGGTGCAAGCAGTTCCTTGCGCGCCCCGTAGAAAGCCCCTGTTGCGCCGACCATCGCTCCGGAATTGCTTTCCCACTGCCGGATCAGTTTCTCAATGCGCCAGTAAAGCCCCAACCCCTGGCTTTTTTCGTCTTCTCCAGGCTCGCCCAGCATCAGCTCCCCGCTCACACAGCCCACTTCAGGATCGGCGAAATTCGCAACCAAATTCCGCAGCGCGTCCCGTTCAATCAGTTGTCTTGCGTCCGTAAACACCACAATCTCCCAGCGCGCAGCTTCCATGCCGCGATTCAGGGCAGACGCCTTTCCTTCGTGCTGTTCTAAAAGCAGAAGCCGCATCGACGCACAAGCCGCATTTTCTAAAATCTCGTTTGTTGCATCTGTTGAGCCATCTGAGACGACAATCACTTCGAACCGATCTCGGGGATAATCGAGCGACGCCAGATTCTTCAACTTATCCGGCAGCGTGAGCGCTTCATTGCGAACCGCCATCACAATCGAAACGCTGGGAAGGATGGGAGCCGAACGAACCGGCCTCGGACGCCACCGGCTTCGGAGGTACATCAAAAAGGGATAACCCATGTAAGCATAGACGGCGAGGGCAAATGAAAACCAGAAGATCCACTTCATCTCGCTCCTCGCCCGAGCAAGATGACCTTGATCGTTTGCAACAGGATCCAGAAATCGAGCCCAATCGACATATTCTTGATGTAAAAAAGATCGTATTGAAGCTTTTGTCGGGCGTCCTCAACCGTATTTCCGTATTTGTAACGGATTTGCGCCCATCCCGTAATGCCAGGACGAATAATGTGTCTCAGATTGTAGTAAGGAATCTGCTGGTTAAGCATCTCCACAAATTCCGGACGCTCCGGTCGCGGGCCAATGAACCCCATGTCGCCTCGCAGCACATTCCACATTTGGGGAATCTCATCCAGCCTCAGATGCCGCAACAGGTGTCCTACCCGGGTAATGCGCGGGTCATCGTCTAATGCCCATGTTGCGCCGGTGTCAGCTTCCGCATCCGCCCGCATGGTGCGAAATTTGTAACAGTTAAAGATGCGTCCCTGGTAACCAACCCGCTTCTGGCGGTAAAACACCGGGCCTGGCGAACTTAACTTAACGGCCAGAGCGATGAGGGGAATGAGCGGCAGGCAAAGGATAAGCCCTAAGGACGCAATGATGATGGAAACACAGCGCCGGATGAGCAGAAAAGAATAGTTCAGCCGAAAGCCTTCGGAAAAAATCAGCCAACTGGGGTGCAATTCGTGAACTTCAATCTTTCCCGAAATTTTTTCGAGCAGCGCGGTCGAGTCATCCACCTTGATGCCGGAAAGCCGCAACTCCAGGAGCTCACGCACGGGCATTTTCCCCCGGCCGTCGCTCATGGCGACAATCACATGATCGACCGCACCCTTATCTCTGAGCGCCATGAGTTGGGCGCCCAGTTGCTCGCGCGTCAGCGACCCATTGCCCACCGCCCCGGCCCATCCCACTACCTCAAGACCCAGGTCCCGACGAGATCGCAACGCTTCCACCAGACGTTGCGCCCGCTCGCCGGACCCCATCACGTACACGCGCTCACGAAAAAAGGGCTGCGAAATGAGCCAGACATAAACCCAGCGCCAGCCAATCAGAGCCAAGGTCAGGATGGTAAGGCCCACCAGAAAGACGTCATTGCCCAGCAGGAATCCCGGGAAAAAGTATCCAAGGCCGGCCAGCAAAAATGACAGGATTCCAAGCACCACCAGCAGCCGGAAATACGATTCGCCGCCCGGAAAAACCCGTTGCGTGTCGTAGAGGTCAAAGCAATAGAAACACACCAGGGCCACCCCGGCGATTGCCAGGATTTTATAAATCCCGTTTTCATAGCCCAGAACCAGAATCGAATCCTGTCCAAGCCGGATCATCGCCGCCAGAATAAATGAGGCGCAAACGATGAGCAATTCTCCAAGGACCAGGACCAGAGTGCGGACGGGATAATAAACGTTAAACAGACGAACCACGGCTGGTTATTCCTTCGTATGTGGTTCTCGCGGGCGCTCCTCGACCGCATGGTAATAATATGCGCTATACGCAGATTGTGGGGACACTTGATTGAGGACCACCCCGAGTAGTCGCTTGTCACGGAACTGCTGGCTCCCCTTCTGCGCCATATCAAAAGGAGTTTTCCCTGACCGAACTACCAGCAGCACGCCATCGCAGAGGTCGGCGAGCAGGCTGGAATCGGACAAAGGAACGCTGGGAGGCGAGTCAATAATAATCCAATCAAAAAGCGGCGCCAGCCGATGGAGCAAGCTTTTGAGACGGCCATTGCCAATCAACTCCACTGGATTCGGCGTGGGGTGGCCGGCAGGGATGAAGAACAGGTTCTCAGGAACACCTCGCTGGAGAATTTTGGAAGCCTCGACGTCGCCGCGTAAAAAATCCGAAAGCCCCGGAGCGATCTCCGCCCCTAACATGGCATGGAGCCGGGCCAGGCGCAGATCACAATCCATCAGTAGGACACGCCGTCCGCGCTGCTGCACGAAAGCTTGCGCCAGGTTCGCCGCGATAAACGTTTTCCCCTCGCCGGGCAAAGCGCTGGTGATCAGAATGGTCTGCAATGGGAGTTTTTCCCGCATCTGGAGAAGACGCGTGCGAAGCGTCCGAAACTCCTCCATCCCTAGCTGGCGCGCCCGGGGATCCGCAAAGAGCACGCTTTGCCGGTCGAGATTCCAGCGCGCCGTCGGGCATTCTGAAATCCAACCCTCCAGCGTCATCGGCCCGCCGCCCTGCAAAGGCCGCAAAGGCAATTCCACTTTCCTTTCGGGCTCAGGTTCCGCCTCCACCGGCTCTTCCTGCGGAAGCGCGGGAGAGAAATCGGGAGCGGGAGGCTTGATCACAACTTCAGAATGGAGATCGGCCATGCTTTCCTGCTCGGCTTTTTTAAGCGCGTCGTGAATCCGACTCATAAAGTTCCTTTAAATGCCACTCGCTGCTATTCATTGTGACGCAGCCGATCCATCAGGGTCGCTAAACCCTCCAAGGCTTCGACCAGGCGCGGATTTCCAGCGATCGAATTAAGCGAGGTTTGGGGCGGAGGGGCTTCGGCAACCAGCATGTCAAAATCCTCCGCTACGGTTTGGACAATCTCTGCGGTGATCGGCTTGCGCTGGTCCGCAAAGGCATTGATCAGCGAGTGTTCGCACAACACATTAATCACACGCGGAATCCCTCGCGAGTGCCGATGGATCAGATCGATCGCCTCGGGCGTGAAAATCGGTTGCCCGTCACTGCCCGCAATGCGCAGGCGGCTGGTGATATATCCGCTAGTTTCCTCAGGAGTCAGCGGATAAGTCTTGCTTCGCAAGGTAATGCGCTGCCGCAGTTGCCGAAGCTCGGGTTGTCTCAATTTATGATCCAGCTCCGGCTGGCCAGCGAGCACAATCTGCAAAAGTTTTTCCGTATAAGTCTCAAGGTTCGTCAGCAGGCGAATCTCTTCCAGCACCGCCGGTGAAAGATTCTGCGCTTCGTCGATGATCAACACCGCTGTTTCGCCAGCCCGATATCGCTCGAGCAGCCACTGATTGAGTCGCAGCAGAATCTGACTTTTGGACTTGGCATCGCAGGGGATGCCAAAGTCGGTCATCATAAATTCAAAGAATTGCTCCTCGTTGAGCCGGGAATTAAAGATAAACGCCGTTGGAAGGCCTTCCCGGTGCAGCCACTCGAGAAACTTATTGATAAGTGTGGTCTTTCCGGTTCCCACCTCTCCGGTCAGTAAAATGAACCCCTTTCGGCTTTGCACCCCATACGTAAGGCACGACAGGGCCTCCTCCGTATGCGGCGTTACGAAGAGATAGCGGGGGTCCGGATTCACATTGAACGGGTTTTCGCGTAGCCCGAAGAATTTCTTGTACATGTTGCGAGTCCTTCGGCTACCCGGCCAGCCGCTTCGTTGTCGCGCCTCTCAGTCGGGCTTTCCAGTCCAACAAACGCCGGTTTCTTTGGATAGAATCCAGGGCCGGGACTACCCCCAGGGTTGGCACGCCCAGAAAATACTCGATATCTCGCTCGTCCCGGAGCGCTTTATCCCGCATTTCAAGCAACAAGACCGCGCCGAATCCCAGGAGCAGACCCACCACCAGTCCGCCCCCGGCAAAGCGCAGGTAATCAGGAAATGAGGGCTTGTGAGGCAAATTCGCCGGATCGAGAACGCTGAACTGTTCTCCCTCCTGCCGCTTCTCCAGACTGGTGGACATTTGCGACTGATCTTCTTTGGCAAGAAGGCTGTTGTAAAATTCCAAAGCGGTCTGATAATTGCGCGTGATGTCCTTATATTGCTGCTCGACCGCAGGGGTCATTTTCAGCCTGGCTTCATAGGAGGCAATTTCTCGACGAATGCGCGCCTGCTCGCGCTGATTGCTCTGGATGCTTTCTTCCAGGGAATGAAGTTGTGCCCGGAGTTGCCGGATTTCAACAGGCTCTGCCAGGATATTGAAGGGTTTGGAAACCGCCGTCTGCTGAGTTTTCCCAGACTTCTCTGCCGCTTCCTGCTGGGCGATTCTTTTCTTTAACCGCGCGATGTCATCTTTTACTTTGACGACATCCGGATAGTTATCCGTGTAGCGCGATCGCAGTTCGATCAGGTGATTTTCCAGGGCCACAAGCTGTTGCTGTAGCGTCTCGGGGCCCACCCCGGTCTGGCTGGCTTTCCAGGCCGCAAGCTGCTGGGTGAGGAGCGATTCGGTATAGGTTCGATCCTGCTGAGCCCGGCCCAAGGCGTCCGACAAACTGTTCAATTGTGACGTCAGGTTTCCGATGATCTGAATGGTGGATTGTTCCTGGTCCGGAAGAGCGCCGAAATACTGGCGCTTGAAAGCCGCTAATCTCGCATCCTGCTCATCCAGCTTTTGCTTGGCTTGCTGAAGCTGAGTCTGGATAAAGTCCGTGGTTCCTTCGGCTCGCCGCTCGCGAAGCCGCAGATTTTCCTCAACAAACATCGAAGTAATTTCACTGCATACAGACTGCGCAAGACGGGGTGTATCCGCGGTGAAGCTGATTTGAAATCCCGGAACCTGGTTCCCCTGCTGGCCGCTGGAATCGAACGTATTGGAGAATGAAACTGGCTTTACGACAATCGACTCCCGCATCCGTTCAACCAGGGTCTCAATCGGGACGTGGTTAATGTCATCTTTGTAGAGGCCGTATCGCCGGATGATCGGCTCAAGGCGGCTGCGGCTTAGAATCTGCTCCTCCATCGCCGCCAGGCGCGCCACAAGGTCGTTTCCCACAATTGAAGGGACAATGCTGGCCGGCACTTTCGGTTGCTCAATCAGGATCAAGCTGGTGGATGTGTAGCGCGGCGGAAGCTGCTTGGCAATAAAATAGGCAGCGATTGGACCTAACAGGACGGGAATCAGGATCAGCCAGTAGCGGCGGCGGAGAATTCCCCAATAATCTTCGAGATTCAGTTGGCGACCTACAAGCATAGCAACCTTTCTTTCCGCGACGATCTATTCAAAAATTACAACCACGCCGTTTCGAACGCGGGATCGGTAAAAGCGCCCCGTCTTTAAAGGCCAAGCGGCCGGGGCGTGAAAGTGAAGCCGAGGCCGAAGACTTGCGTGGCGAGATTCCCAGCGCAAACGCGGGCCGTGCAAGGCCCGGAATTGGTAGTCTGGCGCTGATATTCATAGCCCACAAAGAAGCTGACATAACGTCCGAAATTCCGGTTTAAAGATAAATTTCCAAACCAATAACCGTAATGAGTCGCGACGGAATTATTCAACTGCTTGAATGAAGCGTTCCGGGAATATCCTCCGTAAGACCTTATGTTCCATTTTCACGTTAACCGACGACCCCAACTCCCCGTTACGCTGGTCGTCTGCGCCCCAGGGATGACGCCGGAACCTCCGCTCGCATACCGGGCCGCGTAGAGGCCCAGGGAGTTCCGCCCCCAGGCATAGCTCAACCCGCCTGAAGCATTGACGTAAGTTTGATTTCGAGACCCTAAAGCCGTGCGAAACGTCAC
>DATGKJ010000005.1:0-7014 GCA_035294685.1 Terriglobia bacterium
TTCTTCTTGCAGAATCAGCAGATTCTGAAATCTCAAATCTCCAATTCCTATAATCAGGCTTATCAGCAACTGACGCCATTCTCCGGCTTCAAGGCCTATAACGATTCACCGGGCGGCTACAGCGGCCCGCCCCTCTCCGTGTGGCAGGAAGGGACGTGGGGCGTGATTCTGGCTCTGCTGCGGCTCTACAACGACCAGAACCTCCAGACATATTTTGCTGGCGTCGCGGGCAGCCTGGATGCTTTTCTCGCGCGGCTCATCAACGACCAGCGGACCATCCGCGCAACCACAGCCGATGGCTCGCTCGTGGGATATTCCCTCGCTGCCCGGGGCTTGCCCTACGAATTCGAGACCTGGCCGATGTTTGCCGCAACGGCCTGGATGTGGCTCACCGCCAATCGCCCCGATCTGCTGCTTTCTGTCTCAAGTAATCCGCAGATTCTGCCTTACCTCACCGTTCCGCAGGGCGCCAGCCAGTCCGTAAACGAGCTTGAGGGAGCATCTTCCATCGGGGCGATGACCGTCAAGACGATTGATCCCTCGGGCGCGCTCAAAGGCCTGACCGCGCAGGACGCTCTGATCGGCAAGGTGGCGCGCCTGAAGATGGGCTTCCCCGGCCAATCGCTTGGGGACTTTGTGACGCTACATACGATGCAGATCAATCAAACGGGCTGGACGGCGGATGGCCAGGTCACGTTCACCCTGCGCGATGTACAGCGGTTCCTGCTGGGCCAGCAGGTATGGCTGCGTGGCGGACCTCTCGAATGGGCGCCGGGACAAGCAAAAGCGCCCCAACCCATTGGCCCTGCGGCAGGCGCCAATGCTTTTCCGGTGAGCGACAAGAATCCGCGCTACGTTCAAGGCAATCCCATCGACGTGCTCCTGGCGACGCTGCAAAATGAGTTGGGCGTGGGCCAGGATCTCTCTCTTCGGGGCTCGGATTACGTCCTCGAGCGCGCCGTATCAACTTACAGCTCGCAGCAGAATTATCAGCCGCTCGCGCCGCCGCCCGGCTGGGTTATCTTTCAGCCCGGTCAGGATGCCACGCTGATCAATCCCAATCCGTACATCGACGTGCCGGGCTTTCTCACTCTGCGCGACTCGGAATTTTCCGGCGATTGGTTTGAATTCGAGATTACCCGGCCTGCGGATGGCAAGCAATTCATCGAAGACCAGATTCTGAAGGTGCTGGGGCTTTACCTGATTGTCCGGCCCGACGGGCGGCTGGCGCTGAAGAGCATGAAACCGCCGGTCAGCCAGACCCCCGTCATGGCGTTCAATCCGAAAAACATCGTCGGCATTCCTCAAATCGAGCGCCAGCCGGTTGTGAATGTGGTCACGGTGAAAATGAACGTTGAATCGGAAGGCGTGACGACGGCTGCGCGCGCCTATGATTTTCAGGTGACGTTCGAGCAGCGCGAGTCGCTGATCCGCTATAACCAGATTTATCAGCGCCAGATTGAAGCGACCGGCTTGAAACTGAATTTCGGCGGGATGATGCGCGCGCAGATGATTGCCGACCGCATTTTCCGTCGCCATGCCTTCGCGCCGCCTGTCTATCACGTGAAGGCTTTTCTGAGTGCGCTCACCGTCGAACTGGGCGATTACGTCTGGCTTTCGCATCCGCTGGCGACGGACTTTGCCACCGGCAAAATGGGGCTTGCGAGCGTCGTGTGCGAAGCGGTTGGCAAGCGTCCCAACTACGCGCAGGGCAACGTGGAATTTGACCTGCTCGACACGCGCTTCATCAATCTGACAAAACCATATTCCATCGTGCCGGTAAGCGCTGGCGTTCCAGACTGGACAGGCGCAAGCGCCGCGCAGAAGACGCAGTACATGTTCATCTCACAGGCTGCGACCGGCAGCTTGTATGCCGATGGAACGCCGGGAAATACAATCTTCTGAAATTATTGATTCATTGACTCAATGAACCAATGAAAAAATAAAAAGATGAGCCAATTAACCTTTACTGCCATCCCCGGGTTCTTTGATCTGGCTGATTCCGCCATTGCCGGCAATCAGCCGCTCACAGATGATTCGCTACAAAAGATTTCGCACAACGCCAAGTTTGCCGCCGTGCGCTGCGAGATCATCTTCATGGGTTTCTATACCAACGGCAATACCGTGCCCACTCCGGTAAGTCCGGTGGATGGATACGCCTATTCGCGGGCGGAGTGTCTGTTTATTCCGGTGTTTGTTTCCACCCGCCAGCCTGCTCCGGGTTTCGTTCCGGGGCAGGCAAGCTTCCCCGCGCTGGCCAATGCGGATAGTTATCAGGGAAGTCTGGTAGCCGCGCCTTACGAGTTGGATATCAACGATGCCACCGGCGTCGTCGCCTGCTCGGTTTATGGCAGCGCCAATGGTGCGCAGAACCAGGGTACGGTGAAGGTCTACGCCATCTGCCAACGCAGTTCGGTGAATCAGAATAATTGATTTATTGAGCCATTGCTTCAATGAAGCAATGAAAAATGAGGCAATGAGAGCATGGCTGTCAATCGAACGATTCTTCCGCGCAAAGGGCTGATTCAATCGCAGCACGGCCTCACCGGTTATGAGGCTGATCAGGACGCCAACTGGTCGCTGTTGGATGCGAATGTAGCCTTCATCACCGATCTGATGTGGGGCGATCTTGGAATCAACGGCGTGGTCAGCGGATTCGCGCTTTTGACTTCATCCACGCTAACGCCCGGCCTCACCGCTGGCGTCCTTTATGCCCAAGGCCAGCGCTATGCGCCGTCTTCTGCTCCCGCCATTCCTCTGGCTCCGGCGAATGCCACATCCTATCTTTTTTACAACTCCAATTCCGGCTTTTACTGGCAGTCGAGCGCCTCGGGCGCCAACAACGGCGATGCGCTGATCGGCCAGGCCGTCACCAACGCCACTGCGGTGACGGCGACGGCGCAGGCGACCAGAATCTTTGGCCAGGTTCCTCTTGCCCCGACCGCCGCCGGCAACTTCACCGCGCAGCATTTTCTCGGGCGCAAACCCGCCGGCGTCGTGATTCAACTCACTTCCAACATGGCCATCTGGTTCCAATCTCCCGCCTATGATGCGACCAACTTATACCTTTCTGCTTCCGCCGCCGGCACGGCTACGGCGCTTGTGTGGTGAATATCCGCCAGTCAGCCATTGTAGGGGCGCACGGCCCGCGCCCCCCAATAGGGCGGACGCCGTCCGCCCCTACCGAGTTACGCGTTCGTCAATAATCCCAATTAATGTTTTCGCCCAGGCGAAGCGGAGCGCGCCCCCCAATAGGGCGGACGCCGTCCGCCCCTACCGAGTTACGCATTCGTCAATAATCCCAATTAATGTTTTCGCCCGGGCGAAACGGAGCGCGCGCTTTGGCGCGCCGTCAGAGTTTTGGCTGCGGTGGTGCGGAGAGCGTCGGGGACGTTTTTATTGATGGCAAGACTTTTCATGTCGCGTTCGTTCAGCCGATGGATCAGCGGCAGGGTCACGTCCAGCGGGGCGCGCGGATTATTCACCAGAGCGCGGAGGACGGAGTAACTTTTCATGAATGCGCGGTTCAGGGCAAGCAGCCGAAGAACCTCTTCCGTGACGTTCTTCATGGAGGCATAAGCCTCAACTTCCGACTCGGAGATTTTGGGTGATTGGAGCACGGCGCGCGCCACAATCTTATTCGAATCCCGTATCAGGATGAACCGTTCCTCAGGAGTTCCAGTCAGAGCGCATTTGATCTTTTCCGCCACGCTCATGCGATGAATTTTCTGAAGGGTCGTTTCACGCGCGCGAGCGGCTTCAGCCTCGCCGGCCGCGGTTTCTGGAGACTGCGCTTCCGGATCGTTTGCGGAACCCGCCGCGACGGATGCGGATTGCGATCCCATGCGGGAAAGAATCAGGTCCTGCAATTCCGGGCGAAGAGCCGGATTTTCGAGCAAAGCATCCAGCAGTTCCTCGCGGCATTCTATGAGATGACGCGCGGCGAACTCGAGCGCTGCGGGCAGGCAGGAGGGATCGCGGAGCGCGTCGCGCAATTGCTCCGCCGGACAGGCTTTGAGTGTTGCGAGCGCCTGAGCGCGGACTTCTTCATCCGGGTCCTGGGTCAGGATCACGAGAATCTCAACTTTCTCGATGAAAGGCACAGGCAATTCACCCTGGGCGCCTTTGCGGCGGATCGGGAGAGGCGCGACGCCTTCGCGCAGAGAGTCTGCGATGCGCGCAGGATGCGGTGCGAAATCAGGGGGTATAGCCTTTGAGGTCATCCCGGGTGAGGTGAACTTTCTTGACTTCTCCAAACCGGCCGAGAGGCTTCAGGGTGACGCCGTCGAGGCTGAGGACCGTGCCTTGAGCATTTCCGGTGGTCACATCGAAGTAGTTCCTGGCCATCAGCGTCTTGATTTCGTTGGGATGGAGCACGCGCTCTAAGACCGTTTTCCCATCCGCATCAACTGCGACCCATGCGGGCTGCGTCGCCGCAACCTGAAGCAGCATCTCTCCCTGTGCTTGCGCCTCAGCGGGCGTCGGCGCGCTGGAGCCTGGAGTTGAAGCGGCTGCCGGAGTTGCCGAAGCGCCTGTAGCTGCTCCTGCGGCTGCGTGATCGCCGCTTGCGCTTGGAGAAGCGGAAGATGATGCGTCAGCCGGAGTCTGTGCGCTGCTCGCGGTGGGGTTGGACGCCGGGCTGGAGGACGAAGATGAAGCCTTCCCATCCCTCGCCGTGGCGCTGCCTTGCGCTGGGCTGGAACCGGAATTTGACGCATCGACAGAGGTCAACACCTGGGGCGGTTTCGAGGAAGCCGTGTCCAGTGAAGTGGAAGATTTGGCCAGTGCAGCGCCCGCAGGGGATGAATTTTCAAACGTCGAGGCCGATTCGGAAAAGCGATGCGCGTAGTGAAAGATGGCATATCCTCCCGCAAGCAGAAACACAGCGATAACCCACGGGAGAATGGGAATGCGGGATTTCAGGTTAGCCCGGTTGCTGCTTACGCCAATTCGGGAAAAATCCTCCTCGCCCTTCGGAGGAGCGACCAACTGGTACTCAGCCAGTACGCGCTCTTCATCCAGGCCCAGATAGTTGGCGTATGCCCGAATGAAACTGCGCGTGAAAATGCCGCCCGGAAGCTTATAGAATTCCTCGTTTTCCAACGCCTCCAGGAGGCGGATGCTGATTTTGGTGGTCTCGGAGATTTCCTGAAGCGAGATGCCTCGCATCTCGCGTTCACGTCGCAGATTCTCACCAAAGCCGGTCATGCGCGCCTCGGCCCACAAAAATCGATGTTGACTGAAATAAGGATATTACCTTATCTGTTACGCTGTCAAACCCTTTTAGGGCCAAATCTCCTGACTGGGCTTTCAATATTAGCTGTTTATATTCAGTAACTTATAAACAGGAGCTGCACTAAAATCCCGAAATGGCAGGCCAATCGCAGTTGTTCCAAGGAAGTATGCAAAGAGTTACGGGAAGAGTGCATAAGGATCGTCATCGCCGTGACTCCATCAGGCGTGAGACGGCATGCAGCAGATCATATTTAGTCAGGATCGCGTAATGGTTGTTGCCCAGATCGACGAATACTGCCGGGCATTCGCGCGTAATCAGCGTGGTGATCTGATCCATGGTTGCGGAAGGCCGGACAATAGGAAACGGACCGCTCATAATCTCGCGCACGACAACAGTCTTCAGGTCTTTGCCTTCCAGAGCAAGGCTCAGGATTTCATCTTCATAAATTGCGCCGGTGGGGGCGCATTCATCAAAGACAGGGAGTTGCGAGAAATCGTGCGCCTGCATCAACGCAAGCGCCGCAGAGACTTTGTCCGAAGGCGCCACCTTCACCAGTTCCCGCTGCGGCCCTCCCAGGTCGGCGCGCGCCTGCAAAATTTCCTGCGCTGTCCAGGAAATGGAAGGCTCAAGGTAGCGGTTGTCGCGCATCCATTCCGTATTGTAGACCTTGCTGAGATAACGCATCCCTGTATCGGGAATAAAGACCACCATGAAATCTTCTTTTTGAAGTTCGGGCAGGATCTGCGCCGCGGCGGCCATCGCGGTGCCTGCCGAGCCGCCTGCGAAGATGCCTTCCTGGCGCGCCAGGCGGCGAGCCCAGAGGAAGGAATCCTTGTCGGTCACGCGGCGAACGTCGTCAATCACGCTGAAGTCAAGCGTGGTGGGGAAGAAATCTTCGCCGATCCCTTCCACCTTGTAAGTTTCCGCTTTGGGGACAGCGCCCGTATGGAAGAAGTCATAAAGGATCGAGCCTGCCGGGTCGGCCCCAATCACTCTCACGTTGGGATTTTTTTCTTTCAGGAAACGGCCCACGCCGGTGATGGTGCCGCCAGTTCCCATACCCGCCACAAAATGCGTGATGCGGCCTTCGCTATCCTCCCAGATTTCCGGCCCTGTCGTCCGGTAGTGGACTTCAGGATTAGCGGGATTGTGGTATTGGTCGGGGTGATAGGCGTTTGGAATCTCCTGCGACAGGCGGTCCACCACCGCATGATAGCTGCGCGGGTCTTCCGGCGCGACAGCCGTGGGGCACACAATCACGTCCGCGCCCAGGGCTTTGAGCGTATCCACCTTTTCTTTCGACTGCTTGTCGGCCATGGTGAAGATGGCCTTATAACCTTTTACTGCCGCTACCAGCGCCAGCCCCATGCCGGTATTTCCCGAAGTCCCTTCCACGAGGGTCCCGCCCGGCTTGAGCTTCCCCTGGCGTTCGGCTTCCTCCACCATGGCGATGCCGATGCGATCTTTCACGCTGCCGCCCGGGTTCAGGTAATCGCACTTGGCATAGACTTCGGCAGCGGCGCCGCCCACAGTGCGATGCAGCCTGATGAGCGGCGTGTGGCCAATTGCCTGAAGGATGTTGTCGTATCGCATGAGCGCACCGTTTGGAACCAGCGGAATCTTTCGATTATAGCCGAAGATGATTTCACGCGGTGGGTGGATGTTCTATTTAGCACTCAACTCATTGTTGTTCCTCCGCTAGCGTGAGATTGGCGCTCTGGTAGAGGTGGTGTTAATCCTCTTGGTTGAGCAAGGGTGAAATAAGGAGTGAATTTATT
>DATGKJ010000006.1:0-4214 GCA_035294685.1 Terriglobia bacterium
ATTGCGGTAGGCTTACTTCCATCGTTCACCCTCCCGGTGATGGTGTTTTGAGTTCTTCCAAAACTTCTATAACACACATCCCGTGGAGGGTGTTCGCTTTTTCTGACGCTTCTCCTCGCGTCAATCTCGATTCCTGGGACAACAATAATTTTCGCTATTTCTGTGGCCTCAGCCTGCGGCCGAGGACCGCCAGCAGCCAACGCTGCCGCAATTGAATTCAAGACTGAAACAAAAACCGCTATGGATGCCAATCCCAAGCTAACCCGTGGATTCGCTTGCGCGGGAATGAATGACATGGTCATTTTTGAGCGCTGAAGCCCCATCACCCTGTCATTCTGAGCGAGCGCAGCGAAGCGAAGAATCCCCGCATTGGCTTGATTCTGCAACACAGCAATGCATGTCTGAACTGAAATAGAGGGATCCTTCGTTCCGCTCAGGATGACAAGCGAAGGGCTCAACATGAGATTAAAAAGCTCGAAATGCGACGCATCACTTCCGAAATTTTTGCGCAGCAGAGGAAAATTCTGCCCTGAACGCTTGCAATTTTGCATCGGATCGGATATATCTCATTATATTTAAAAGAGATAGATCGCTTCCTCCTGGCAATGCACGTGCTGCTTGAAAGTCAGCTATTCCTCGGGAGGGCGGAGCAAAATGGCCATTCGTCAAGAAAGCTTTCCGGAAGATGAGGACTTCAATCGAGGCTCCGGTCGTGCTTCCGCTTTAAGTCAATGGCTGTTGCTGGCCGTGCTGGCGCTCATCCTGGCGGTGGTCGTCAGTGTTGGCTACGTGGTTCGCCAGCGTGAGAATACCCGCAAGCTGGCCGAGACCAACAATCAGCTCAGGGCCGAAATCAGCGGAATGCGCGACCAGTTGGCGGGCTTGACGGCAAAACTCAATGAAATCAGCAAACCGGTTGTCCCGGTGCCGATAGCCCCTCTGGATGAAGCTTGGATCACGCATCCTGCCCAGGCAAGTCGCTCCGCACGGCGCCGGATCGCTTCCTCGGCTGATCCGCCGGTCGTGCCCAAATGGGGAAAGGCCATGCAGCAGCAACTTGCGCGACAAAGTCAAGTTATTGGCTTCGACTCAACAGGATCTGGCTCGAACACGCGCCGATCTTGAAAACAACCTGGACTCGACCCGCAGCACGGTGAATGACCTGAGCGGCTCAATCGCCCGGAACCATGCCGAATTGGTGGCTCTTGAGCAATTAGGACAGCGCAATTACTATGAATTTGATCTCTATAAGTCCAAGCGATTTCAGCGCGAAGGCCCCATCAGTCTTTCCCTGCGCCACACCAGCACCAAGCATCGCAACTATGACGTGGTGCTACTCATCGATGATTTCAAGCTCACGAAAAAGCACGTGAATCTCTACGAGCCGGTCCGGTTCATGACCGCGAAAGGCCAGCAAGCTACGGAGTTGGTCGTCAATCAAATCGGCAAGAACCACGTGCATGGTTACGTCAGCGTGCCGAAGCTGATGGCTCCCCGAACTGCGGACACAGCCTCCTCCCCAGGCGCGCCAGGCGCCGATCTCGTTGCCCCTTCCACGCAGCCACAGACGAGCGACGCCAAGCCGGCGGAAGTGAGCCTCACCCGCCGTCCGCAGTCTTCACCTTAACAGGCCGTTGAAATACAATCAGAGATGCCGTCGTTCCGAGTCCTTCGCTTGTCATTCTGACGCGGAGCGAAGCGGAAAAGTCCCCGCATTTTGCTATTTTGTAGACGTTTGTCGCGCGTTGTTGCGCCCGCGTTGGATTTTTGATTTGGCTGGCCCGATGCGGCGGCGCTGCCTTGCCGCCGGTTACTTTTCCCGCTTATGACAATCGATAGCAGCCCCGATTCAATGACCCAGCCCCGTGCCGTGATCTTCGATTACGGGAATGTGCTCTGCATTCCCCAACAACCTTCCGATGTGGAGAAAATGGCTGCGATCTGCCGGATGCCAGTTCCACGTTTTGCGGAACTCTACTGGCGTTTTCGGCTCGCCTACGACCGCGCCGAATTGAACGGCGATGCTTATTGGGGTTCCGTGATGCGTGAGGAAGGCCGCACGCTAAGCCCTGATGAAGTCGCCCAGCTCATTCAGTTGGATGGCGCAAGCTGGGCGCGGCCCAATCCAGCGACGCTCCGCGGGGTGGAACGATTGCGCGCCGCAGGTGTCCCTCTGGCGATCCTTTCCAACATGCCGCCTGAAATTAAAGGCTACATTCTGGAACACTGCGGCTGGCTCTCCGCTTTTCAATATCTCGTCTTTTCTTGCGATGTGGCGCTTGTAAAACCTGATCCGGCTATTTATGAAGAGTGTCTCAAAAAGTTGAAGCTTGCGCCCCATGAAGTCCTGTTCCTGGATGACAGGCCCGAAAACGTGCAGGCTGCCGCAAAATTGGGAATCTATAGCGCAGTGTTTGACACCGCCGAAAACGCCTTTGCTTGGATGAGCCAGCATCTTGATTTTCCCTCGTTTGTTTCCACAGAAAAAGAACCGGGCTTACCTGCGAAATGCCCCTAATTTCCCTGGGAGTTCCCCCGGCTTTGCCGGAGGATATTTATTTAGGGTATGTTTAATTTCCGGTAAATCATTTATGTTATAATACCTGCGCGGATACCCAGATGGCCATCAAGGTACTCGTTGTCGATGACGAACCCAGTTCGCGCCAATTGTGCCTGGAGGTTCTCGACGGGCTCGGCTACGAGATGCAGGCGGTCGATTCGCCCTCCGGCGCGCTTCCCATCCTTGAGGACGGCCAGGCTGACATTGTCGTTACGGACGTTCGCATGCCTGGGGGCAGCGGACTCGATCTGCTACGCATCATCAAGGAGAAATACCCCAGTGTTGATGTCCTGATGATGACCGGATTCGGAAGCATCCCGGAAGCGGTTGAAGCCGTCAAGTTGGGCGCCTACGACTACATCACCAAGCCCTTCAAAATCGACCGGTTTCGCTCTCTCCTGGAGCACATGGTGGAAAAGCAGCGATTGGCTGCTGAAAATCGCCTGCTGCGCGAGCAACTGAAAGTGCAAAAGGGGATCGGGGATTTTGTGGGCAGTTCTTCCGCCATGCAGCAGGTCTACCAGACCGTTCTGAAGGTTGCGGAAAAACGGCATCCGGTTCTGATTCTCGGAGAGAGCGGAACGGGCAAGGAATTGGTGGCTCGCGCGATCCACGCCTACAGCCCGATGCGCGACAAGCATTTTGTTCCGGTGGATTGCGGCAGCCTCACTTCGACGCTCATTGAAAGCGAGCTTTTCGGCCACGTGCGCGGCGCATTCACCGGCGCAAGCCAGGCGCGCACAGGGTTGCTGGCGTCTGCGGGCGGCGGCACGGTCTTTCTGGATGAGATCGGGGAACTTCCCGTGGAATTGCAGGCCAAGCTGCTGCGCGCGCTTCAGGAGCGCGAAATCAGGCCGCTGGGCAGCAACGAACCGGTCCCGCTGCAGGCTCGGGTGCTGGCCGCCACCAACCGCAACCTCGAAGCCGCCATTGAAAAGGGCACCTTCCGCGAAGACCTGTATTTCAGGCTCAACGTGGTTTCCATCCGTGTTCCCCCTTTGCGCGAGCGCAAGGGCGATATCCCCGCGCTGGTTCAAGCGTTCCTGGAGCGGCAGGGAGCGTTGGAGGAAGGGATTATCGGCTTCACCAAAGAGGCGATGGACCGCATGATGAGCTATTCCTGGCCCGGCAACGTCCGCGAGCTAGAGAATTGCGTGCAGCACGCTGTTTCATTGGGTTCCGGGCCGTTGCTCGAACTCAAAGACCTGCCCCCAGCCCTGCTGGGCAGTCTGAGAAGCAAGACTGATCCGGATGAACCGCACACGCTGGAAGACCTGGAGCGGCGCGCCATCCTGAATGCCCTCCAGACCGCGGGCGGCGACCGCCTGCGCGCCGCCAAACTCCTCGGCATCGGCAAAACCACCATCTACCGCAAGCTGAAAGAATACGGCCTGGAAGACCCGCATTCCGCCGACGCCCTTCATGAATGACTGATCTGGTAGCCCGAACTTCCGCTTTTGAGGTCCGCGCTTTTGATCGGGTAAGCCGCACACGGCATTGAATCGAGGCTTTTATGCCTTGCCGAGTCCTCCCCCACCATTTTGACCCTATCCTGTCATTCTGACGCTGAGCCAAGCCAAGCAGATGAATCCCGTATAAATGCAGGGATTCTTCGCTCGCTGCGCTCGCTCAGAATGGAGTTCCTGCGGGCTGC
>DATGKJ010000007.1:0-3354 GCA_035294685.1 Terriglobia bacterium
AAGGCAACGGGCGCTGACGAGGGATCGCCCTCATCATATCCTGCCATCACTTCGAAAAGGAGTTTGAGGTCCCGAACGGTCCGGGCCATGGGTCCAACAACGCCGATGAGCGCAAAGGGGCCAAGCGAAGCAGGGAAGTGACCCGTCGCTGGAATTCGTCCCGGCGTAGGCTTCAGACCGCAGATGCCCGTGTAATGGGCCGGAATACGAATGGAGCCGCCGCCATCGCTCCCCACACCGCCCGCCGAAAGTCCTGCTGCGATAGCAGCAGATTCACCGCCGCTCGACCCTCCCGGAGTGCGATTCAAGTCCCAGGGATTGTGGGTGCGACCGTAGAGCAGATTATTCGTTTCGTAGGCCATCAAAAATTCAGGGGCATTAGTGCTGCCCAGCAAAATCGCTCCGGCGCGCTTGAGCCGCTCAACCAGCGGCGCATCGATGCTCCCTCGCAGGCCCGCTCGCAGGCGCGTCCCAGCCTCCCAGGGCCAACCGGCCACCTCCACCGAACTCTTGATGGTGATCGGCACTCCGTGCAGCGGCCCCAGGGGCAGGCCCTTCATCACAGCGCGCTCGGCCTCCTGAGCGGCTTTGAGAGCGCGGTCACGATCCACGTAAATCAGCGCATTGAGACGCGGATTCAGCTTTTCAATACGCTTCAGATGCGCGTGGATTGCTTCCTGCGGAGAAAATTTGCGGCTGCGAATCCGCGCCGCAATCTCCGCCGCCGAAAGAAAACATAATTCATTCATCTGAGCTTCCTGATGCGAGAGCGCCATTTATAATGATGACTTTCGCTGGAGCGGCGCTGTCCCCAGCGGCGCGTGTCAGAAACCTGATGATTCCTTTCGCAGGAATCGCCAGGTCCTTGGAGCCCAATGCCGGGTGCGAACGTCGCTTATCATCCGTCGTTTGAGCCTCATTAAGTCTTCCGGCCGGTCCACATCTTCCAAAGGTTCGAGCAGAGAGCAGGCCACGCCCGCAGTGATAAGATTCCGCAACGTGTCCTCAAAGGCGCGTGCGCTGCCCCAACGGATATTATGCAGCAGCCCTTTCCCTAAATGCCCGCCCGCTTCTCTCCGCAGCCCGATCAGATAATAGCCGCCATCGGGACACGGGCCTAGCACCGCATCGCACCAGCGCAATTCCCCGATCGCCTGACGTAGGATTTGCCGGGTCAGTGGCGGCGAGTCTGTGCCGATAATAAGGACGTGCGTGTGTCTTCGCAATAAGAGGCGGAATGCATTCCCCAACCGCTCGCCCAAATCGCTTCCGCGCTGCCGAAGGAGCGTAAACCGGGAAATTTCCTGCTTCCTGTTCTCTATGAAATTGAACCCCGCGCCGGCCGTCATCAGGTACAGCGCGAGTTTGTTGCCGAGCGGCGCGGTTTTATGCAGAGTGTCTTGGAGCAGCGCGCGCTGAAACGCCGCTGCGCCCTGAGGTCCCAGCGAAGGGATCAGCCGTGTTTTGCATTGTCCGGGGAGCGGCGCGCGCGCGAAGATCGCCAGCGCGGCTTCAGGAATGTTAGCGGGAGGAATGATTTTAGAAGGAGGCGGCAAAGAGGATTATCCATGCAGCATCGCCGTCCCGGCGGTTCCAGCCTACAGGATGCCGGCGCTGCATCCAAAGCTTTTCAGATAGGTTGTCGAGCGCCGCCCGAAGTGGTTTCGTTCGGATGACCGCCGGGTATGCCGCAAATCAGATGAACATCTCTTCATCCTGAGTGGCTTCACGAACGGTTGACGGCTGACGGCGCGAGAGGAAGAAGTCGAAGGCGCATTGAATCCCCTTCGTAATCGCCGCAATCTCCTGAAATGGCACAAGGACGCTGCGCTGCACCACGCTGGCGGTGGAATCCACTCTTTCGGCGAGGTTTGAAATCAACTGGTCGATCCGCTGCATCTCGCGACGGGTTCTTTCGATCATCTCGGCGAGCACGTCATCCACGGAGCTTGTCCGATCACGAATAATGCGGCTTACCTCCGCCATATTGAGCGTTACAGCCTTGATCTGCTCGCGGGACTCAGCAAAGGGAGCTGCAATGGCCTGGGCTGCGGCATCAAGGCGCTGCTTTGCTTCGCGGGTTGTTTCACTCACTTCACCGTGAATTCTGCGCGCCACCAGGTACAAACCCAGCAAGATGAGCATTTGCAGCACAATGGCAACTGCGGCAATCACCACGAACACGGCGATAAGAGTTCCGTGGTCCATAATTTCCTTCCTTCCATGAGCGCAGCCCCGTCAATCGCGCGTTAAGGGGTCTGAGTTTTGGCCTTCTCTTCGTGATAGGCCTGCTTGCCGGCTTCAAGCGCTGCGGAAAGCTGTTCCTTCTGTTGTGCGACCATATCTTTGGCCTTTTCAACAAACTGTTCCGCCTGCTCGCGCATTTCCTTGCTTTTGGCCGTGACGTATTCTTTGCCTTGTGTGGCCTTGGCGCCGATCAGATCCCGAGTCTCTTCGCCCGTCCGCGGGGCAAACAGCAGCGCCAGAGCCGCTCCGAATCCAATGCCCGCCAGAAAATAAGTGAATTTTGAAGCACCGCTATCATGCTCTTCCATGGTTGACCTCCTCGAACGCTGTTAGTGTCAGGATTGTCCCCTTTTTTGATGTGACCCGCTTCCGCCGAGCAATTCATGCGTAAGCTGGCGGAATCAAAGTTCGGATGTGGCGCGCTGGCGCACCGCATAGACTTATAAACTTTGCTCTCCTGTGCCCGTCCAATGATGAACTGTCTCCAGCGCCAGCTCGATTTCCTTTCCGCTCGATATTGCGGAGATTCTTCCAGATTCAGAAAAGGGAAGCCTCTCTATCCCTTCCCATTGCCTTTAAGATTCGGAATCCAACCCAATCCGCGAGGCAATCTCTTTACCCTTGTCTTGCAGGTCTTCAAGCTTCCTGCGAGCTTCGGTCACGGCATCTTCCGCCTTACGACGCAACTCTCTTTTTCTGGCGGCGACGTACTCGCGACCTTCGTCCGCCTTACGACTGATAATTTCGCGCGTCTCTTCACCACTGCGGGGGGCAAAAAGCAGAGCCACAATGGCCCCAATCCCTAGCCCGGCAAGAAAATATGCCACGGAACTACCTGTACATTGTCTAGCCATTTAAACCCTCTCTTTCTCCCCTCAAAGATTTATTATGAAGATGTGCCTCACAAAGTCAATCAGGAAATATATGTAAATGCTAGCTATAATAAATAGTCCGACTGGACTTCTTATTATTGAGGATTACAAATTATAGTGACGACTTCTTCTGTAGCGCCGGTGTCCCCACCGGCGTCTTTCGGCGCTGAGAGCCTGCCCTGAACGAAGTGAAGGGACAGCGCCGCTACAGCAAATAGTGTCACTATAATTTGTA
>DATGKJ010000008.1:0-2880 GCA_035294685.1 Terriglobia bacterium
GCAAACCGCCGCAGCGTCTGTTGGGAAAAAGTGCCCGGTGGCAACGCGAAACTGCGCCACCTGCCACATGCCGAAATGCCGCCTGCCGCTTGCGCCCTTCACCATGTCCGACCATTTCATCCGCATCGTCGCGCCCACCGACGCCTGCGCGAAGTCTTCGGAGGGTGGATGACAACAAACGATGTGGACAATGCGTGCTGTAGCGGCGCTGTCCTCAGCGCCGGAAAATCGCCAGTGAGAGCCTGTCCTGAGCGGAGCAAAGGAACACCGGCGTTACAGCGGAGGTTGCCGCCATGATTTGTAATCCTCAACGCGCCGGAGGTGATGATATCAAGCGCTCAGCATCGCGCTCACTCGCCGGTGTTCAGCAAACTGGAATTCGAGGGCATGAAACGGAGTCCCGACTGAACCGTTGGCGCAACCCGGCTCAGATAGAAGTCGAAGAACTTCTGCGGGTCGGTATGGAGCGCGACGGTGGCATTGGGCTTCCCTCCGCTTTCGACGCGCGTATATCCTTTCGCATCAACGCGGATAGCGAGGGGCTGTGTCTCACACAAATGGGGTCGGATGAGCAAAGCCACGGCCATGGGATCAAAAAGAATCGGCGTCGGGTGGCCCCACAAGCGATAAAGCGCGGCCAGGCTCTGCGCCAAAGGTGTGCCTTGGTTGAAGATTCGCTGGCGATCTCGGGCGCTCAACTGCAACATGGCCGTGACATCGAGCGGGGCCATCAAAATCGGAATGCCGGAAGCGAAAACCACGCGGGCGGCGGGAATGTCCATCACGATGTTATATTCCGGGTCCGGGGTCGTGTGATCGTCGTAGCCGCGCGCGATGGAGCCGCCCATCATCACGATGCGCTTGATCTTGCGCGCGACCGATGGGTCTTTCTGAAGCAGCATGCCAAGGTTGGTGAGCGGCCCGATGGCGACAAGCGTGATCTTTCCGGGATATTTGCTGAACTGGGCATCCAGAAAATCGACGGCGGTCTCGCGCAACAATTGCGGGCTGGTGAAATTCTCGGCCCAGCGCGTCTGTTCGATGGGCAGCGGTTTGCCCGGCTTTCCGGCAGCCACCGGAATCCGGGGCTTGCCCGCTTCTCTGAGCATCTTCGCTGCGAGCCGCGCGCGGGCGGCTGTATCGCCGCTTACGGTTGTGACCCCCAACAGCCGCAACTCAGGGCTGCGCAGGATCAGGGCCAGCGCGAACGCGTCATCAATATCGGTTCCGATGTCGGTGTCAAGCAAAATGGGGATCGGCGCGGCGCCGCGCGCTACACGCTGCGCGAAGAGATGAAGTCCTGGCAAGGCAACCACACAACAGGTTATCAGGGCTGCAAGGAGATAACTGTGACGGCGAACCCATTGGCTCGAAAAGAGCGTGATCAATTTGGGGGACATGGATACGTGCTTTACCTCTCAAGAGTAACTGTCATTCTGAGCGAAGCGAAGAATCCCCGTATTTCATTTTACAAATGCCGGGATTCTTCGCTCCGCGGAGTTTACTCTGAGCGGAGCCGAAGGGCTCGCTCAGAATGACAAGCGTGCGAAGCATCATCATAATCGTTTGTTGCAAGTTTTGCTCTGCATCCGCGAAAGTTTGGGAGAAAAATTTGATTGACAACTTTTACAGAGTCCAGATATTCTTTGAACTTGATCATGCGCAGCGCACTGGCACATCATCATCACCCCCATTTCGGCTTCGGGGATATTGTGCCAGTGGGCGGCTGAGTAGCAGAATCCAAAGTTTTCAGGAGTTACCGAAGCCCGCTGGCACTAAACGTCAGCGGGCTTTTTATTTTCAGCAGACTGCTGAGAAACTCCGCTCTCACTGCGAGGAGAATTGAATGGAACTTAAATTTCAAGATGGACTCATCCCTGCCATCGTCCAGGACGAACACAGTGGGAAGGTCCTGATGTTAGGCTACATGAATGACGCGGCGTATCAGAAGACGCTCGACACGGGCTATGTTACCTTTTTCAGCCGCAGCCGGCAGAAGCTGTGGACAAAAGGCGAGCAATCCGGACACAAGCTGGCCGTCCGGGCTGTTCTGGTGGATTGCGACCAGGACGCTCTTTTGATCAAGGCCGAACTCAGCGGCGCCGGATGCTGCCACGAAGGCTATCGAACCTGCTTTTATCGCAAGCTCACGCCCCAGGGCGTTGAGATTGCCGAGCCTCGGCAATTTGATCCGGAGGAAGTGTACAAGACAAAGGGGTGATCCGCCAGTGAGAGCCGGTCCTGAGCGGAGCGAAAGAACGCAGGCGCTACAGAAAGGGATGCGCTTCGCCGCTATAAAATCAACAGCACCAGGGAGGCTTTTTAAATGAAATTGAAGCTGGGAATTCCAAAAGGAAGCCTGCAGGAGGCCTCAATCCAGCTCTTCAAGCGCGCGGGCTATGACATCATGGTGAATCCGCGCTCCTATTTTCCGCATATCGACGACGAGGAGATTGAGTGCATGCTGATCCGCGCGCAGGAAATGGCGCGGTATGTGGAAGACAGGGTTTTGGACGCGGGATTGACGGGAAAAGACTGGGTTCTGGAAAATGAGGCGAACGTGATGGAGGTCGCCGACCTGGTTTACGCCAAGCAGACGCTGGGCAAGGTGCGCTGGGTGCTTGCCGTGCCGCAGAATTCACCCATTCAGAGCGTCAAAGACCTTCAGGGCAAGGTTGTGGCCACCGAACTGGTGCAGGTCACGAAGCGTTATCTCGAAAGGAACGGCGTGAAGGCCAAGGTGGAATTTTCCTGGGGAGCAACCGAAGTGAAGCCGCCGGTGCTGGCCGACGCTATCGTTGAAGTGACCGAGACGGGCTCTTCGTTGCGGGCGAACGGCCTCCGCATTGTCGAGACGGTTCTTGAATCCAACACAAAGTT
>DATGKJ010000009.1:0-3285 GCA_035294685.1 Terriglobia bacterium
CGTTTCGATTCGCCCACTTCATATTCGGGAAGCGGACGAAAGGGATGGCGAGGGTCGATGGAAGCGAATCCATATGGAATGCCCCGGGTACGCTCCGTCACGTCGGCAGCCAGCGGGAAATCAACGGTGATGAGAATATCGTCGGCATGCAGTTCCAGCAGAGTTTCGAAATCAATGCGAGGAAAGTGATGATAAAAACGAACGATGCGCTCCAGGCGGGAATTGCCGTAGAAACTCGACTTGGAAGAAATGGTCGTGGCCAGAGCGCCTCGAAAAGCGCGAGTCTCGGCACGGAAATGGCTGCTGGTCTCGACGACCTTCCGCTGCGGGCGGGGCAGCATAAAGTCGCCCGGATCGGCCTTCAGCAAGTGCGCTACGGATTCGGCAAACACAACATTTGCAGGCCCTCCCAAAAGTTCCTGGCCCGAAGGCTTAAGCTGAAGGCTCGTCAAAGCGCCGGTTAGCTGATCCATGCGCGCCACGTAGTGGTCCGTCTCGATGCGCCGCGGCCACGAAATGGGGCGCGGCGGTTCCGCCGAGTGATCCTCAAGAGCCAGCGAAACGATGCCTGAAGGAGGCAGATCCAGGCGGCAGATCGCGCGGGAGGAATCTCCCACAGCAGCCTCACAAAGAACGCCGGCAATTCGCTTCCCTGCAGGCAGAGACAGCTCGATGGGATCATTGCGCGTCCAGTTGAGCGGATTGAAGAGTGCGAGACCTTCGCCATGACCCGAAAGCGAGGCCAGGGCTTCAGCGATAGCCTGAGAAGTAATCTTTCGCACTGAGGCGTATCGATCCTCAACATCCCATGATTTGCTGTCACGAAAGACCACCCCCGCCGCTGAGCCCCACAAAGCGTTGCGATCCATATTCATCGCCAGATTGATCCAGCAGTCATAAAGGTTCTGTGAGGGATAGGATGCTCCCGTTTTCAGGCTGGCGCCGGTCCCGAGCATTTCGGCAGCGGCGAGTTGGTATTCCAACTCGCGGAATTCCTTCTTGATTTGAGGCAGGTCATACCAGAACGCGTTAAAGCAGAAGGCCGTGTCACCGTGAACTTCCTCCAGTTTGACCTCGCCCGACCCGATTTCCGCGCGAAGGCGTTTGACAAAATCATTGAGCGTGCCAAAGCGAAGCTCGATGCGCGGATACTGCTTCTTCCATTGCTCGAGGAGTTGCGCGGGATAGCGCTTATAGAGAGGAGCCAGGCTGTAATCGCCGGAACCCGCGAGGGCCAGGAGCGTTCTCTGGCTGGGGCTGTGCGCTTTCTTCCACTCGATCACTTCAGCGATTCTGGCAAGTTGGGCGGCGCTGAGCGGCTCCTGGGTGGTGAAAATTTCCGGCAGTTCGGCGTAGCTGTTCGCATTGCAAAGGGTCAACATGCGCGTGCCGTCGGGAGCAAGCCACCAGAAGGCAGTCTTTTTTGCGGGATTATTGCGGCAAAAAATGAGCGCGTCGAGGCCCAGCCCGGCGACTATCTGCGGCATCTGGCGATGATTTCCAACCACATCAATCATCCAGCCATAACGCGGGCGAAGGCCAAAGAACTTCTCATACCAGCGGAGGCCGTTCACGCCGAGTTGCACAATTGCCTCACCGCCCGACAGGTCCATGGCAGATTCGAGAAAAAAGGCGTTCACCAACTCGACGCGCCCTTCGCGCACCCGCTGCTTAAGCTCATCCAGGCGATCCGAGGCAAATTGCAGAAACGTAATTAAATTGGCCGCTTCGGAATAGACGAACGCATAATGAGGATCGCTCTTTACCCGATCGAGGTGATCGAGATAGTTATTCAGGCAGTAGTTCCGTTCAGTATCGAAATCATCCAGCCATCCGGCAATCGTGCCGTGAGTGTTGGGAACAATGTAGAGCGTCGTTTCACCGGAAGCGCGCGAGCATGCCGTGATCTCTCCAGAGAGCGCCGCCCCAAGGGCTGCCGCCGCTCCGGTTTTCATGAAGTCACGTCGCTTCCAGGATCGCCTCATCGTTCGTTCTCCTCACAGAAATTCAGAATGCCGTCAGACAAAGCATGACAAGCTGAAGGAAAAACCTACAACCATGTTTTTGTCGAGGGTGGAACTTCACTTTCTCTCTGCCAATTCCTGCCAGCGAGAAGGATCACGATATTTCACCGTCTGAAGATGTTCGCAATAAAGCGCCAGTTCACCTTCGTTCTTGAAGACCTCATAAGACGCCCGGACCAGGCCCATATCCGGATACTTGGGCTTCTTCTCCAGATTGGTGCGGATCGTATAGATGGTGTCGCCGATAAAGACAGGCTTGATAAACCGCAGCTTGTCGTATCCGTAACTGAAGGCATTGACGCAATTTGTGGCAACCAGGCCGAGACCTAAACTGAATACCATAGCGCCCGCTACAAGACGCCGCCCAAAAACGCCCTGTTTTCTGGCGAAGATTTCATCGCCAACGTAAGGGTGCATATCCAGCACCAGAGCGTTGAAAAGCATGCTCTCCCCTTCCGAGATGGTACGGCGGATGGAACGGATTTTGTGACCGATTTCAAAATCCTCGTAGAACCAATTCTCAGCATTCCAGATAGGAATTTCCTGATGCTTTGCGGGATCGGGGTTTGGATTCACAGAGGGTCAGTTCCTTTACATGTTTTAACTTGACGGATGCGACCGGCGGCTTTGCCGTTCAGCGGACTGCTTGAGCCCAAACTCCTCCATGATCTCATCCGTATGTTCGCCGATGCGTGGCGAGCCCAGGCTGGACTTATAAACCTCGCCATCGATCCGAATGGGGCATCGCGTTGTCCGCAGGCTGGCCCCATTGCTTCGCTGCACTTCCTGAAGCATGTCCAACGCTTTAAACGCTTCGTGCTGGAGCAATTGCGGCCAGGTCAAAACGTCCGAGCACCAGACTCCGGCCGGCTCCAGCTTCTGAAGCCAGTGAGCTGTCGTCTGAGTCTTCAGATGATCGGCAATGACTCTCTTAATCTCATCGCGCCGGGTGAACCAGGTCTTGGGGTCCGAGTAGGCTGAGAGCGGCTGGCAATTCAAAAGCTCTCCCAGCCGGATCACCGAACCCATGGCGAGAGCCAGATAACCGTCAGAGGTCGCATAGATGCCATAAGGCGCTCCTAAATAGGCATGGGCATTATTCACGGCGCTTCGCGCGGGCAGCTTGCCGCCGTCATTCAGATGGGTGGTCAGCACCTCGAACTGGTGGTCGAGCACGGCTTCGAGCAGGCTGACTTCCACCAAACCCCCGGCGTCCGTCTTCCCTCGGCGAACCAGGCAGGCCAGAATGCCCTGCACCAGA
>DATGKJ010000010.1:0-3236 GCA_035294685.1 Terriglobia bacterium
CAAGAAGCTCGTTTCCGACGGCGTTTATGCGGGCGTCAACGCCATGCCCATTATGCCGGAGATCAATGATTCACCCACGGCACTCGAGGACTTGGCGAGGCAAGCCGCAGCCGCCGGGGCCAGGTTTA
This sequence comes from Terriglobia bacterium, assembly GCA_035294685.1. Taxonomy (GTDB): domain Bacteria; phylum Acidobacteriota; class Terriglobia; order UBA7540; family UBA7540; genus RH2-MAG17b. Next base: position 129 of record DATGKJ010000010.1, read on the forward strand.
TGCACGGCAACGCGCTCTATCTGATGCCAGCGGCGCTGATGCAGTTCATGCCGTTTCTCGAAAAGGAATTCCCCCACCTGGTCCGCCTCTATCGCAAGCTCTATGCGCGCTCGGCCTATCTGCCGAAGGAATATCAGGAAAAGATCGCAGACCGCGTTGCCATCCTCCGCGCGCGCTATAACCTGATCGGCCCCGGGCCGCAGGCGCCGACTCTCACCGGCCCTGCTCAGCTTGCGCTCTGGTAGCGGAAGTGGTTTGCAACCGAAGGCCGGATGCAGGAAAGAATGTGAAGCCCTTCGCTATCTTATTCCTGTTCCTGAAACAAGTTCCCCTCGCCGGGATAGGTAATCTGTAATCCCTCGACCTGCGCAAACGGCGTGAGCGTGTGAGCTTCAGCCCGTTTTCCGCTCAGGATATGTTCCACATGCGCGCCTCGCACCAGAAGCGCGTCTGCAATCAGTGAGCGATGGCATCGCCACGGCACAGCCTCAGCGCACATGATGGCTGTTGGCCGGAGACGGGCGAGTTTCAAAAGCTTGTCGAGGCCACTCCGGAATTCCGGCTGCTGCATGTAGTCTGCGAAACCACGAAACGAGGCGTTGCGCCAGCCGGTATTCGGCGAATCGCGATGAGCATGACGCAGGCCGCCCAGTTGCGGCATGTGGACATAACGAATGGCGGCGGCCTTCAGAGTTTCAGACAATTGATCGGAATTGAATTGGGGATTATGCCGCGAGCGTGGAATGGTGCGCACATCCACCAGTTGCTTCACACGGAACGCTTGAAGCAACTCAATGAACGCCTCGATGGATCGCGTCGAATGCCCGACGGTGTAAAGGGTGAGCGGTTTTGCTGGAGAACTGGAGGGCATGCCATGTATTGAGGTCAGGTTGACTGGTGTTCGGAGGTTCCGGTGCGATGTCATTCCGAGCGCAGCGAGGAATCGCGCCCTGCAAATATGGTCCTGACGAGATCCTGCGTGGCCTTCGGCTCCTCAGGCTGACCACTTTCGGAGCTTTTTCAGTACCCGGTCAGCCCGAAGCGCTCGCCGCGTTTTTCCGAACCCAGGTCTCAATGCGGTCCAACGCCTTTCGGATATTCTCCACCGAGTTGGCGAACGAGAACCGCAGATAGCCTTCGCCCCATTCACCGAATGCCGTTCCGGGCAGGCAGGCGACGCCGGCCTCGTTGAGGAGCGCGTCGGCGAGTTCGCGGGAGCCGACGCCAACGCCTGTGATATTAGGAAATGCGTAGAAGGCGCCGTGGGGTTGGGCGCAGCGGAATCCGGGGATTTGATTAAGGCCTTCGACGATCACTTTGCGACGGCGTCGAAACTCCTCCAGCATCGCGTTCACGCTCGATTGGTCCCCCCGGAGCGCCTCGACGCCCGCGATTTGGGTGAACGTGGCTGTGCAGGAATTGGAGTTAATCATCAGCCGGATAACCTGCTCGGCGAGTTCCGGATGCATGATGCCATATCCCAACCGCCAGCCTGTCATGGCGTAGGTCTTGGAAAAGCCATCCAGGATGATGACCCGGTCTCGGAGGACAGGAAACTGCGCAAGGCTCGTATGCTCGCCCTCATAAATGAGACGATGATAGATTTCGTCAGAGAAGACGAATACTTCGTCGCGGCCTGCAAGCCCAGCGGCCAGCGCCGCCATCTCCGAACTCGCCATCACGCCGCCGGTCGGGTTTTGAGGCGAATTGAGGATCACGAGCCGGGTGCGCGGGGTGAGCTTCTGAAGAATCGCAGCCGCGCTCACGTCGAAGTCGTTTTCCTCGCGCAGCGCGTAAGGCACGGGCTGCGCGCCAAGAAAGCGGATCATGGATTCGTAAATCGGGAAGCCGGGATTGGGATAAAGGACCTCGTCGCCCGACTCAACCAGCGCCAGCATGGCAAAGAAAAAGACAGGCTTGGCGCCCGGGGTGATCACCACTTCGGAAGGGTCTACCGAAATTCCGCGACGCTCTCCAGCATCTTCCGCCACCGCCTGGCGAAGCTCCGGGATCCCGGCAGAGGGCGCATAATGTGTCCATCCCTCGCGCATGGCGCGCGTAGCCGAAGCGATGATGTGCGGCGCCGTCGGAAAATCCGGCTCTCCAATTTCAAGATGGATGATGTCGCGGCCTTCCGCTTCCAAACGCTTAGCGCGAGCCAGCACTTCAAACGCACCCTCGGTTCCGAGTTGCGACATCCGTCGGGCGAGGCGAAACTTGGTCTCGATCACACTCATGGCTATTAGCCTTCCATGCCACGGATAGCATAGGGGAAGGCTAGCTCGATTGTCCAGCCAGAAGAGGAGAACCCACAGGAAACCGAATCACCGGTCGAAAGCGCCTCTGGATGTTCATGATCGCAGAAATGATGTACCATGCCTTTTTCGATTTTATTCGCGAGATCGTTTTTCAGGTGGGAAATCTGAGGACCAGCGGTTTGGAAAAGTTACAGGGGATTACAAATTATAGTGACACTATTTGCTGCCGAAAGACGCCGGTGGGGACACCGGCGCTATAGAAGAAGTCGTCACTATAATTTGTAATCCTCAATAAGTTGGCCGCTAAAAACAACGTGCTCGTCTGTATGGCACGTTACGGTAGCCGCCGTTAACTTGCAGTGTAGGTTAACCGTGAGCCTTTCTAAAAAATCCAATGCTGGAATGGCGCCAGGCGTGGCAGCCCTGAATAGGAAGCAAACTTTGTCCAGGAGTTTCCATGAAAATCACATCCATTGAGATTCGAGTTTGCCGCAATACGCGGGAAGCCATGTCGGATTCCGAGATGCGCGCTGGAGGGAAATCCACGTTCGATTTCCTGGTGATCTCGATGAAAACCGACGAGGGGCTGGAGGGACACTCCTTTGGATTCGCCGGTCGCGGCGCCGAAATGGCGGGAGGCATTGCCGCCTCGGCTCTGAAACCTTTCTTCCTGGGCAAAGACGCGCTCGCCCGCGAAAAGCACTGGCAGGAATTCCGCACTTATGACCGCTGGTGGAATCACGTGCCCATCTATGCCTACGGCCCGTTTGATATTTGCCTCTGGGACATTGCCGCAAAGCAGGCGCAACTGCCGCTCTATCGACTGCTGGGCGAGTATCGCCGGAAAGTC
>DATGKJ010000011.1:0-3225 GCA_035294685.1 Terriglobia bacterium
CGTTTCTGCAACACGATCTTATAATGCGCAATCGCGCCAGGTTCTTTGAAGACTACATGAGCGAGCGCTCGGTTTTTATCCGGGCTGAACACCAAGCGCTCGATTTCGATATTTGCTGGCGGCGCGGAGGGATGGGTCGCATGGGCCTGCGTCTTTGAATCAGAGGTTGTCGCGCGTTCGGACACAGGTTCAATTCCTGAGTCTCCTTCGAGAGCTGGCATAAAATAAGCTCTCACTGCTTGCAGGATTGAGCCTCCTGCGCTTTTTCCGGCCGAAGTCGCCAGATAGCGCGCCCGGCTTTGAATAATCGAAAGAGCGTTTTCAAGATCATCCTGAATCACCGGATCGGTGAGTCGGACTTCCACCTGTTTGAGGGACGGCGCAAGGCCCGTGTTCGAGTGAACCGTCAAGGCAATGATGGCGGCTTCAGTTACGGTTCGGTCAGGCTCGTGATTGGCGTTGCGGATGACGTTAACCAATATCTGGTTGGCCTGCGGCGTATCGAATTCGCCCAGCGCGCCATAGTAAAATCGTCGCAGGTTCAAGTCACGCGGGTCATTCACCAGTTTGGAAAGCGCGGTCAGCGCTTCTTCACCCCCCAGAAAAGCCAACGCTTGAGCCGCGAATTCCGCCGTGCGATCGTCTTTCAGCGCGTCAACAAGCTGTGGCGTCATCGAGGGGCCGGTTGCAAAGACAGCATCATAGAGGTAATTCAACGCATCAGGGTTATGGGAACTGATCACGTCGTAAAGCAGTGTGGGGGCCCAGGCGTAATTGGGAGTTGGCTCCTCTCCTGCCTCAGGGCCGGTCACTTCCTGGAGCGGTTCAAAAGGCTTGGACGCAGAACGGAATGGGGCAATCAGAAGGGGGATTGCCAGGACGAGGAAAAGACTGACCCATTGGAGGCCGGAGTTTTTTCTCCAGCGGTCTGGTTGCAATGGGCGCCAATGCCGAGCGCCGCGCTTTGCATCCCGTTCGCTCTTCATGAACGGCAACGCAGCGGAGTTCCTTAACCAGCGGCTAAGTGAAGCGAAATGGTTCATGATAAGCTCCATCTGGATGCTTTATACTCTGATGGCTGGTGGATGGAAAAGGGAAGCCTGGTGAATAAAAAGCGGATGAGCGAGGGCTGGGGATTCCCGCCTGCGCGGGAATAACCTTCACGGGAATGACCGGCCGGGGGTGATTTCCGAAGGAGGCAGAGGTTCTCTGCCTGCAACAAGGATTTCGTGGCATCAGGCTGCCGGTATAGGTTTTCGCGGGTCCCTGCCGGTCTGCGCTCCTGTCTTACGCCTCGTCGTGGATCGTCACCATGGATCGAACTTCAAACTCCCGAGCGCCATTGGGTGTATGAATCGTGACCGTATCCCCCAGTTTTCTCCCCATCAGACCCCGGCCAATCGGCGAAGTTGTTGAAATAAGCCCCTTGCTCACGTCCGCTTCTTCGCTGGTGACGAGCTTATATTCCAATTCGGTATCGCGGTCAATGTCATAAAGAACCACGCGCGTGCCAAAAGCGATGCGATCCTTGGGAATATTGCCCAGGTTAATCAGTGAGAGGTCGGCCAGCCGTTTCTTGAGTTGGGCCAGGCGCGCCGCGACATATTCCTGCCGCTGCTTGGCCATAATATATTCGGCGTTTTCGCTGAGATCGCCTAACGCCCTCGCCCGCTTGAGTTCGTTCGGCAACTCGTGGTTAAGCTCGTGCTCAAGCGCCTGAATTTCCTCCTCAAGCTTCTTTTTGATAGGTATAGACATAGCAATAATCCTGTCTCAAGGATGGAATTTATTATAAAGGAATACCTCTTTGGAAGTCGAATGCCGGGTACAAACGATGTGAATAAGTAAAACGCGTCGCTGTGGCTATGCTGGCGCCTGACGGGGGATGTCTTTCGCGCTGGCTTATGGCCATGATCTCTAGCGCAGAAGGGGCTTTTGCCAAATACGGCAAGTCATGCTAATCTGTTGATGTAAAAAGTAAATTTAGAAAACATTGGTGAGGAAAACGGGCGGATGCCGCTAACCGCAGAGAAAAAGACCACGCTTATCGAGGGTTTTCGAGTTCATTCCAAAGATACAGGTTCGCCGGAAGTGCAGATCGCGCTGCTCAGTGAGCGCATCTCTTATCTCAATGAACATTTCCGCGCCCACCGTAAAGACCATTCCTCGAGGAGGGGACTGATGATTATGGTCGGCAAGCGGAAGCGCTTATTGGACTACTTAAGGCGCCAGAATCCGGAGAGCTATAAGCAGGTTATCGAACGGCTGGGCATCCGCAAATAGCCGGGTTGAGATCCAAGATCTTAAGGTTTTGCGATTTTGAAGGTTGCAGACAGCCCCTGCCTTTAAGCGCAGCGGAGGAATGTCGATTACTCTTCAGGTCCCTCACCCCACCCCAATGGGGCATCGCTGATGCCGGGATGCCCGCTTCAATGAGAACCCCATCCATTCTGCCATGAGGACTGGTATAGATTCTCACTGTAGCCCGCTTCGGACGCCCTCCTTCCTGTCAAGACTGAGGCGTTGCTCGGACGGCCCGGCAGTCTTGCGCCGTTTTCGCCCAAAGCATGGAGGAAAATTATGCAGCAGCAGATCAGTGTGCCTTTAGGCTCCAACACGTTGACGATTGAGTGGGGCAAACTCGCCAAACAGGCGGGCGGAGCCGCTTATGTGCGATATGGAGATTCGGTCGTCTTAGCAACGGCCTGCACCGCCGAGCCGCGTGAAGGGATCGATTTCTTTCCTTTGACCGTCGATTATCGCGAATATAACTATGCGGCAGGGAAGATTCCCGGAGGCTTCTTCAAGCGAGAGGGACGGCCCACCGAGAAGGAAATTCTCACCAGCCGGCTCATCGACCGCCCGGTGCGGCCTTTATTTCCGGAAGGGTATCAGGACGAAACTCAGGTTATTGCCCTTGTCCTCTCGGCCGACGCCGAGCACAATCCCGATATCATCGGCGTGGTCGCCGGGGCCGCAGCGCTCTATCTTTCGGACATCCCGTTTTATACTCCGATCGGAGCGGTGCGTGTAGGGCTGCTTGATGGGCGGTTTATCACCAATCCCACCTATGAGGAAATGAAAACCAGCCTTCTGAACCTCGTCGTTGCCGGATCGGAGGAAGGCATTGTGATGGTCGAAGCAGGGGCCAGGGAGGTTTCCGAGGCGGTGATCCTCGATGCCATCCAGCACGCCCACACAGAAATCCGCAAAATTGTGGAGGCG
>DATGKJ010000012.1:0-22287 GCA_035294685.1 Terriglobia bacterium
GGAAGCCTATCCGGGCGATACTTGCCGGCTGTTTCACAACCTGGGCAACGGGCGCTTTGAGGACGTTACCGGCAAGGCCGGCATTTACGATCCAACCGGGAAAAATCTGGGCGTTGCCGTGATTGACTATGACAACGACGGCTGGCCTGACCTTGCCGTTTCCAACGACACGCAGCCCACCAAGCTTTATCGCAACAACCACAACGGCACGTTTTCGGAAGTGGCTGTTGAAGCCGGCATCGCCTTCAGCGAGGATGGCATTGCGCGCGGCGCGATGGGCATTGATGCGGATGATTTTGACGATTCCGGCCATCCCAGCGTTGCGGTTGGGAATTTTTCAAACCAGATGCTGGGCCTCTACCACAACGAAGGCAATCGCTTCTTCATCGATATCGCTCCCTCTTCCGAAGTAGGCCGCGCGAGCCTGCTTTCACTCTCGTTCGGGCTCTTCTTTTTTGACTACGATCTTGATGGTCTTGAGGACCTCTTTGTGGCCAACGGCCACATCGAACCCGATATCAATCGCGTGCAACCGCAGGTGACCTACGCCGAACTTCCGCTGGTCTTTCATAATGAAGGTCACAGCCATTTTCAGAGCGTCGGCAAGGCGCTGGGCTTTACTCAGAAACTGGTGGCGCGCGGCGCTGCCTATGCGGATATCAATAACGACGGCGCCCTCGATATTTTGCTCACCACGAATGGCGGCCCGGCCCGCCTCTATCGCAATGAAGGGGGCGCCCGGAACAATTCCATCCGCATCAAAACCGTGGGAACGCGTTCCAACCGCGACGGCATCGGCGCGCGAGTGCGCGTGAAAACCCCTACCGGCGTCAACGAACAGAGAGTGCATTCCGGATCAAGCTACTGCTCTCAGAGCGAACTGACGCTGACTTTTGGTCTGGGGAAAGAAGATCAAGCCACGAACGTTCAAATCGAATGGCCCAGCGGCCACCAGGATGAGCTGAAGTATCTGAAGGCCAACTCAACCTATGCCGTTCAGGAAGGCGGCAAAATTCTCTCCGCAAAGCCTTTCAAGAGATAAGTCCGCTGCGAAACACACCTTTTTGAATTCAGCATGCATCATTTCAGGCTATGACTTGACTGAGATACGTTTCTTGAGTCACGCGGATTGCAATTCCATAGCGGCTTCAACTGCCTCTTCTACGGCTGGGGGCAGTTTGATGGCAAGAAAATAGCTGGCGGGGTACAAGTAATCTTCGCCCGATTCGTCAATGACGCGGATCAGGCCGTCTCGCGCGGCTTCAGCATCCGGAAGTTGTTCATAAATCTTGCGGAGTTCCAGGGAGGCCGGATAGTCCTCGTTCGAGATGCAAACCACGAATTTACGGTTGTGTTTCATCGCTTTAATCTACATAGCGTTTGATGCGAAGTTCCTTGATTCCAATTCCATGAGCTTCATACCCGTGGAGTTCGACTGTGCGAATTTTACCATTTCGCAGCCTTACCTTTCCAATGCCTTTCATCTTTCTCCATCGCCCTTTCCCGTATAACCGCCGCAGCCGCGGAAGTTGGCGAATCGAATGTCCGACAGCAATCGGTTCAACTGCTTTGATTTTTCCAGCAGCTCAAAGTACATTTTGGCGCTCTTCTTTAAACTCTTGAATATGTCGCACCAGAATAACTTCCCGACGATCAGAATTAAAGTCGATCCAAAGACGGCCAGTCTGTGTTAGGGGTTGTGACGGTGAAAGGCGTGAAAGATGAGTGAGTGATTGCTGTCGTTTGCGGGATGTCGCATTTGAGGTACACTTGCGGATTGACAAAACGGGATGAATCCCAGTACTGTATCGCATTTCTATGAAAATTCTGGTCCTTGGTTCTGGCGGTCGCGAACACGCGCTAAGCTGGAAGCTGCGGCAAAGTCAGTTAACGGAAGAAATCTACTGCGCCCCGGGAAACGCGGGGATTGGGCAGGAAGCGGAATGCCTTCCCGTCGATCTTTCAAATCCGACAGAGATGCTGGATTTGGCCAATCGGCTACAGGCCGATCTGACGGTTGTGGGTCCCGAAGCGCCGCTGGCTGCTGGCGTGGTCGACGTGTTTGAAAAGGCGGGCCTGGCGATCATCGGGCCGACGGGAGCCGCAGCGCGCTTTGAGAGCAGCAAAGTTTTCGCCAAGCAGTTTATGCATCGTCGTGGCATTCCAACCGCCCGTTTTGCGATGGCGCAGGAATTTGACGAAGCCATCCAGGCGCTCAAGCAATTCGCCTTGCCCGTTGTCATCAAAGCGGATGGTCTTGCTGCCGGAAAAGGAGTAGTGGTTGCCAGGACGCGTGAAGAAGCCGAGCAGACGCTGGATAATTTCATGCGGCGAAAAGCGCTGGGCAGCGCTGGCGACTCGGTGGTGATCGAGGAGGCCCTGGTGGGAGAAGAGCTCTCTTTCATTATGCTCACCGATGGCCGCAGCATTCTGCCGATGCCCCCTTCGCAGGATCACAAGCCGCTGCTTGATCATGACGAGGGCCCCAATACCGGCGGCATGGGAGCTTTCAGTGATGATGCGCTCCTCGATGAGGGCCTGCGCGCCGAGATTCTTCAACGAATTGTGCATCCTACCCTGGCGGGAATGACAGAGGAGGGAATCCTCTTTCGAGGGTTTCTCTACTTTGGCCTGATGATCACGCGCGAAGGGCCGAAAGTGCTGGAGTATAACGTCCGCCTCGGCGATCCTGAGGCGCAACCCATTCTCATGCGGCTGCGATGCGACCTGGTGGAATTGTTCTCCGCAACTCACCAGGGAACGCTTGGGGCGCACGAAGCGCACTGGAGTCCCAATCCAGCCGTTTGCGTTGTTTTGGCTTCCCAGGGATATCCCGGAAAACCAGTAGTCGGTAAGACGATTACCGGCTACGATCTGGCTGAAACCATGGGCGGCGTCAAGGTGTTTCATGCAGGCACGGTCTTCAAAGATCATCAGTTGATCACCACCGGCGGCCGGGTGCTGGGCGTCACGGCAACCGGTGAGGATCTGTCTGCCGCCATTCAACAGGTTTACGCAGCGGTGAGCAAGATAAGCTTTGAGGGCATGCAATATCGACACGATATCGGCGCCAAGGCTTTCCAGCGCCATTCGAGCCCGGCGGGCAGAAATTCAGTCAATAGAGCGGACCCAGCGGCTCAGAATTCACAAAAATACTGCTGATCACCGCATTGGAAAGTTGCTGCGAACCATCGCCAGGATCAATGAGAAATGGGCTTGACATTGCCGGATGGCTGAGCCGGGCCTTTAGTGTCCTGGCGCTATTTATCACAGCAGGTGTTTCACTTTTCAGCGCACAAACTTCTGCTATCGTTGATTCCGCAAGCGGCCTTCGTTTGCACGTTGCTGAAGAAGATACCCTTCCCGCGCTGAGGATCCTGCTGCCAGACGAGTCGGACTCGAGCCGTGGGATTAAGGTGTTGTTTCCGGAGCACCTGACTGTCCGAGAACACGGAAGAAGCGCCGCAGAGCATCTATACTTGTGGCGCCCGGGGCGACAAGGAAACGGGCCTGCATGGCGCCGGCTTGGCCAGTCGCTCGAATACAAAATGAACTTAAAAGGCAGCGTGCACCTGATTGCGCGAGCCACTCTTGAGTCAGACGGCGTACGGTATCACTTCCAATTCATGAATCACTCCGACATCAACTACGACTCGGTGCAGGCCATATGGGACCCCAGGCTCTACCAGTCAATTTTTCGGGATGTACGGCTGGAGCGAACGTATGTTCATCGCAAGGAAGGCTTCCAGCTACTGGCTGTTGATATGCCGGCCCGCCTTGTGATGCCTTTGGATAAATGGCTTCCGTGCCGGTATCTGGACTCCTACACATGGCCTGTGCCGCCTTTGAATAAACGAGTGGTGAAAGAGGAAGGCATCACCTACTACAACGCATCGCGCCCTGTAGACGAACCATTCATTGCAACGGTCTCTCGTGATGGAAAGTGGGTTGCTGCAACGTGGACCCGCACGACGGGAAATGTTTGGACAAATCCGGAGCTAACCTGCCAACATGCAGATCCTGAGACTTCATTGAGAGCAGAAGGAACGATCAGCCTGGAAGGAAAAACATTTATCTTTAGGGGCACGCTCAATCAAGTCCTGGAAAAAGTGAGACATGAGCGCCATGGTGAATGACTCGCTTAAGAAGGTTCGGCGCTTCTGCAAGCGAACTTCTGAAAGATGACGCTAATCCTTCACAATTTCTAATCGATCTCCTGCCTCATCTTCGTGAAATCTAACGCTCTCCCTTATTCATCAAAAACCCGCCCAAGCCTGAAACGATCAAGACTCTGCCTTCACTATTCTGCGGATAGCTAATCCGGTCATTCAGCCCATTCGTTGAGCTTGCTGGCAACGCCGCCGGTGAATTCCCGCTTGGCAGCGCCCGTTGTCGTGTGCGCTGTAATTGGATGAATCGTAAGAAGTGTTCAGCGCAAAAGGGTGAAGCGCAACAATGGGCGGGCCGGAAGTGAACCATAAATCAGAAAAGAGGAGATGAATAACGTGGCAAAAACACCGGGCAGGCAGGCATCAACTGCGCCCCCAAAGGGGCCTGACAAAATCTCATTGGCCAAGCTTCCGCCAGAGGCAGCCCGCAAAAGCTTCAAGGCGCTGCTGCTGTCAAACCCAAACTATTTTGGAAACCTGAAGGAAAGTGAATTTCAGCCCGTCCTCAACATCGCAGGCGACACAGCCTACGAGAATATCGGTTGCGTCGGGTTCAATCCTCAACTGAACCGCCTCGAAGCCGTCGTTTACATCAATCAGGCGACGGGATACGACGGCGACGTTTGTTCGGGTGGATCACAGGAGTTCGTCCGTTTCTATCTCTCTTACGATGGAGGAGCCACCTGGCAGGACCAGGGCCTCACCAGCTTTACGGTCTACGACGTGCCTGGACCTAAGCCTCTGGAATACGACGTTACCGTTTCGATCAGTCCGTCTGAGAAATTTTGCTTTTTTCAGAACCTACCCTTGGCGCGGGCTATTTTATCCTGGAACGCCCCGCCCCCAGCCAGCAGCCCAGACTGGACGCCGGTGTGGGGCAACGTCGTGGATGCTCAGATTCAGATTGCAGGATTCGAGATCATCGTGCTAGGGCAGTTTCTCGCTGACGCCAAAGCAGAGTTGCCCGCAGAGTATAAGAACGCCGTGGATCTGACGCAACCCATCCAGGTGTCGCCGCCCAAGGCTTTGAGCGCCGCGGATCGGCACACACTTTACAACGGCAAGAATGTTCCCGGGCACCGGTATTTATTCCCTGAGTTGCAGCATGCGCTTGAGGTGCAGGCCACAGATCTGGAAGGCGCTCCGTCGGCTCTCGCTGGAATCTCCGATCTCAACCTGACCAGCATCATCGAACAGTTGCTCAACACGGACGGCGACACAAGCTACGAGGAACTCGACTGTGTGGGCCTTAATCCGAATCTCGGCCAGTTGGTAGGCATTATCAATGTCAAACAACCGGCAGGGTATTCCGGCGGGCCGTGTACTGCCGGCAGCCAGGAGTATGTGGCCTTCTGGGTTGACTGGGGCAGTGGATGGACTTACGCGGGCACCACTTCCGTCAACGTCCACGACTTCAGCGCGATTCCGACCGGAGGCTTGCAATACAGCGTGTTCCTGCCCATCGATCTTGCCTCTCATCGACAGCCGTGTGAGGCGGGACCAAAGACGGCTAAGGTTCGCGCCGTCCTGTCGTGGGACACTCCTCCTTCGACTACGAACCCTTACGCTTCCGTCGTTTGGGGAAACAGCGAGGAAACCCAAATCCTCATCGATCCAGGTCCCGCAGTGGCTCCTGGACAGCAAATCCCCTTCCTCAGCCGGGTGGGCGACATTGATGAATCCTTGATTGATTCCAGCGGTCTCATCACGGATGCCTACGCGCTCGAAACCGGGAACCATTATGTGCATGCTCCGTTCGGAGGACGAATCACCATTGCGGGCTTCATCTCAAACCCGACTCCAGGAATGAAGTATCGAGTGATGAAAAAGCCCCATGGCGCGCCGGACTCAGCCTACGCGCCCATTGTCAACGAGCCAGCCGGGTTGACGCTGACCATCGACGAGTTCAATGGCTCTACCTGGACTCAAACCGAGCAGATGTTCCACGATCTCGGTGATGGTTACTACCCCTATGAGAACTATTCCTGGGCGCACACGGTAGAGGCCAACATCATGGGAGTGTGGTATACGACGGCTGCGGACGACGGCAACGCGTACGATCTGCGGATTGACCTGAGCGTGGATGGGAATCCTGCCGATGATGCTCACAGCAACGTGGTAACCGTGCTTGTGAATCAGACGACTCCTGTGGCCGCGCTCGATCTCAACCTGGGAGGCGGCGCCGAGTGCGGATTCTTCAGTCCTGGCGATACGATTACCGGGAACTACACCGCGAGCTCGGAGTATTTCGGCCATTTCTCGTTTGTGATCCTGCCAGCCGGGCCCGCTAATGGCGTGCTGCCCACTCCGCCCGCTGGGGCATCAACCTGGCTTGGCGGCGCCATCGCAGACCCCGGGGTAAGCAACGGCGCTTATACGTTGAACACCGGCGCGAACCCGGGTCCTCCTCCAACGGGACCGATGGCCGCGTGCGGCTACTCCCTCACCGTGCAGGTGTGGGATCGGACGAACGTGGACAGTGGCGCGACGACTTATTACAACCAGGCCTCTGTGGGCTTCTGTCTCAACGCAGGCGACTAACTGCGTGGGTCGCAGGATCGCCGGCGCTCCGTGTCTGGCGGGCCTGTGGATGTTTCTGAGTAAGGCGAAACAAAGGTAAACGCTTGGTCGCGGCAAGGGGAAGTGGACTGATGGTAATTCCGCTTTCCCGCCGCGGCCTCGATGCGCAGGCTGGCGGAGATATGAGTGAAGCAGACCATTGGATTAGATTTGTTCTCGCCATCCTCGCCACCTGGCGGGTGACTCACTTGCTGGCGAACGAGGATGGTCCGGCGGATCTCATCGCGCGATTTCGCGCGCGCTTGGGGCAAGGACTTGCCGGCAATCTGATGGATTGCTTCAACTGTCTCAGTTTGTGGCTGGCAGCGCCAGCGGCGCTTTACGTGTCGCGGAGACCCCTGGACTGGCTGCTGATTTGGCTTGCGCTTTCCGGAGCAGCCTGCCTGCTGGAACGCTTCGCCCGTGAACCCGTTACCGTTCAACCCGTTCTCCAAACAACAGAAGGAGAGGTCCACCATGTGTTGCGGTCAGAAACGCTCGGCGTTGCAGGGTACAGTGACAGCGCCAGTGACATTGCCAGTCCGTGAAACCACGCCCGGGATTCTTTCGGCTCCAACTACGCCTCGCCGAAGCCTGCCGCCGGCGCTGCCCTCACGTCGCGCAGTGAATCTCCGCTATCTGCAAAATTCACCGATCCGGGTGTTGGGTCCGATCACCGGCAGGCAGTATGAATTTACCGCCTCTCACCCTGTTCAGCTTATTGACCCTCGAGATGCTCCAGGTCTTCTGCGCACGCGCCTCTTTGGGAGAACCGCATGAAGAACATTTTCTTGATGCCGCATGAAACGCTGCACAGGCGAACGTCACTATACCTATGTAGATGGTGGATCACGAAAGTGAATGACCTCCCCAGGTAGGAAAGTGGACTGGTTGCGAGATCGCCGCGATGAGGGGCGCGGCGCCGCTCCAGGCCACGCTTGCCAGGCGGGCTCCGCTATTGGCCACCGGCGGCGCGGCCGGCTCTCGCGCTCGCAAAGTGGCAGAACCTTGACACGCCGGTTGAGGGGGGAATGTCCGGCGCAGGGTTCAACCTCCAGGGTAGCGGAGCCCTCGGCGGGCCTTTCGTCCAATGGAAGTCTCCTGAAGAGGAATGAGTCGCGCGTTAGACTTCCCGCTGCAAGGCTTGCCATTGCAGAAACGATCGTCGTTCAAATCTCTGAAACTGATTTCTACGGGCGATGAGCCCAGCATGCAGGCGAGGCCTCGAATACGATGAGCCATCACTTCGGGTCAGTAACTCCTTCATTCCCCCAAAATCACATCCGAGTGGGCACAACGAGGGCTGCAAGCGTAAAATCCCGCCCTGCGCGCCGTGAAAAGAGCCATGCACTTGCAACTGCAACTTCGTCACGTCTATACTATGAGCGCTTCGAAAAACACTTGGACAATCAGAGTTTCGACGCGGACTATTTGCAGCGCCTCGCAGAGGGCGATCCTTCTGTGGAAGCGCATTTTACTGCCTATTTCGGCAGACTCCTGATGCTTAAACTCCGCAGTCGTTTTCGATCCACGCACTCCATCGACGACATCAGGCAAGAGACGTTTTTAAGAGTGCTGCAACATCTTCGCCAGAAAGGGGGCCTGGAACATCCGGAACGTTTGGGCGCTTTCGTGAACTCCGTTTGCAACAATGTGATCTTTGAGATGTTCCGTTCTCACTCACGATATACAGCGCTTGATGATGAGGAGGCTGAGCCAGTGGACCAGGTGATAGACCTGGATGGCGCCCTGGTCAATGAGGAAAGAAAGCGTTTAGTGGAAAAGGTTCTCGGCCAGCTTTCCAAGGCCGATCAGGAAATTTTGAAAATGCTTTTTTTTGACGAGACCGATAAAGATGAAATTTGCCAGTTGATAGGCGTGGATCGCGACTATTTGCGGGTTCTTGTTTATCGCGCTCGATTGCGTTTCAAGGCGGCGCTCGAAAAGCTGGAGGTTGCCGTTCCGTGCCCTCGGGTGACGGAAGCGCGGAGCGCAGGTTATTCTTTCCCGAAGCTTCGTGATCGGGATTGAAAAGATTCGATTATGGACCATCAAGAAGCGGTTCTCGGTCAGGCCACGGAGCGGTACCTGCTCGGCGAAATGGCGGGCTCCGAGCGCGAGGCGTTCGAGGAGCACTTCTTTGTTTGCGAAGAGTGCGCAGACGCTGTGACCGTCGGCGCCAGGCTGGCTGACAATGCGCGGGCCGTCTTCAAAGAACGAGAGCTGCGCAAGCAATCCAGCGTATCGCTGTGGCATCGACTGAGAGCCTGGCTCAACGCGCAGGCCAAGTGGCCGGCATTCGCTGCCCTGGCTTTACTTCTGTTCGCCGGGTATCTGGAAATCGTAACAATCCCGGCCTTGCAGAGACGGCTGGCCAGCGCGAGGGCTCCTCAGCCCGTTGTCGCTTTTGCGTTGCACGCCGCTTCGCGCGGCGCCGCCCAGGTAATCGACGTGCCGAAGGGCGCCAGGTTTTACATGATTTTCATCGACCTTCCTCCAGGCACCGCTGCGAATTATCAGTGTGAGATTCGGGATGCCTCGGGGGCCGCCCGCGCTTCACTCGTCGTCCCAAGATCTCAGACGAGTGACACGCTGAACCTGTTACTGGATACCGCGCGCATCCCCGCCGGTGAATATACCCTTGTTGTGCGCACAACGCAGGCTGGGTCGGCGGAAATCGGCCGTTACAATTTCACGGTTCAATTCAAATAGGAGGCTCCTTGGAAAAGCGATTCCTGTATCACGCGCATGCTGCCGGTCTGGCCGGGCAAATTACTCTTCCCTTCAACGATCTGATCGAAGTGCAGGCAGCCAGCGCTCTGCCTCAAACAGGCGGATATTCTTCATCGCGCGTCGAAAATTTCGCTTACAAGAATATTCTCTCCTTCCAATCAGCGACCACCCAGGCTACGGGTAGTTTCAACCCCGAGGAAAAGGCCTATAACACGCTGGTTACAGCCACAATCGAGAAATTAAACATTCTTGATCAGGTGACAGCCGACCGCGTGGTGGCGCATCTCACCTCGAAGCATCCAGAATCTGGAGGCCAGCCTTCCATCATCCCGCTCGGCAGCTCGTTCGTAAATTTGCGGATTGCGGGTTGTCCCGTGGATGTCCACCTCGATTCCGCAACTTTCGTCGAGTCCGATACTTACGACAGGATTTGCGAGCGGCTGGAACGCGACAAGGATCTGCGTCACAGGCTGCTTCTGGGTCAGGAGAATCTTTCCGTGCCTCCGCCGCATGGTACTTTGCTTTGTTCCCTTGTGCGCGAGATTCGTCCCCACTGTCCTGAACTCAAGCCTAATGGCTGCGCGGTTTCCGTTCCTCAATTTGGCACGGTTTATCTGGCGGAATTCACTGTTCAACCTTATGCCCGCACCCTCACGATGCTTCGGATAGAGCTGGGGTGTCCTGTATGCGGGCATCTCACAGTGTCTGTCGTCTCCGGCAATGGGCAAGGCTATCCATGAGAGAATTTTCGATGCGGTTTGCGTAGACCCAGTGTAAGTTTGACCTTCCGGTTTAGTCTGTTGGTCCTGTTGTTATTTGCGACAGGCTGTGTTCGACACGGTCGTGCCGCGCTGGGAGAAGTCTATCAAGAGGCTCAGCTTTTTCAACGGCAGGATGACCCGCAGCAGGCTCTGGCTGTTGCAGATCAGGGTCTGAATCGCGCTCTGAAGGAGCAAAACAGCGCTTATTACTGGAAGTTCCGCCTTCTCAAAGCGGAAGTGCTGCTCGCGCAGGGCGACACGACCGAGGCTTTGTCCCTGATCGAGGGAAATATCCCTCGAAACGTGAGCGCGGCTGAACTTCTGGCGCGGCAGTGGCTGGATCGTGGCTGGGCAGAATCGTCCCTTTCCAACTTTCAAAAATCTCTCGCCTCTTATCAGCAAGCCTTAGAGTTTGCCCACAAAGCGCAATCCGAGTCCTTAGTTACAGAAGTCGAGCTCCGGCAAGGCGTCAGTCTTTTGCGCCTGGGAAATACGTCTTTGGCTGAGAGGGCATTTCTTGATGCCCTGCAACGCGCGCGTCGCCAGCAGGATTCTTACTTCGAGGCATCCGCCCTCGGCGATCTTGCGCTTCTCAGGATGAACGACGCCCGCTACGACGAAGCGATGGACCGCTTCCAGCAAGCCCTGTCCCTTTTTGAAAAGATTCCATCTCACAGGTTGGTCGCTCGCACGCTCGATAATCTTGGCTATTGCGAGCTTCAACTGGGCGAAACAGAAAAGGCGCTGCGGCTTTTCGAGGAAGCCAGCCAGCAGTCAAGCAGCTTAGGCTTGTGGAGCGACCAGCAGGCAAGCCTGGGACGGATTGGCGATTGCTATTATGGCAACGGCGATTTACCCAGCGCGCTGGCCTATTACCAGCGCGCGTTGGACATTGCGCGACGCACTCACGAAAGGTTTTGGATTGCCAACTGGCTTTATGATCTCGCCGCTACTTCAATCGACACAGGCGATCTTGCGAAGGCGGAAGAGTACAACGATCAGGCTCTTGCGCTGCAAGAGCAGATGCAGAACCCGGTGGAGCGGCTTTATCCTCGCCTTAACGCCGCGCGGCTTGCGGCTTTGAGAAGCCAATTTGACGAGGCTCAAAACCGTTATTGGTCCATTATCGCCTCAGCCCAGGCGCAGTCCGGTATTCGGGATCCTGAAATTATTCTTGAAGCGCGGTCTGGCCTGGCGCGAGTGCTGGTCCAGACCGGCCATCCTGCGCAGGCGGAAATCCAATGGCGGAAAACGCTCGCGCTGATTGATGCCAATCCCTCTGCGTTGACCGATGAAGAACACCGGATCACCTATCGTTCCAGCCTCATCCGTTTTTACCAGGATTACGTGGACTTCCTTGTTGCGAAGGGACGCAACGCAGAGGCATTGGAGGTTGCGGAGAGTAACAGAGCCCGCCTGCTTTCTGAAGGGATGCGCGGTTCTGATCGCCTGCAGGCTCGGGTGAACGTCACTCAGCTTCAGGATCTGTCCCAACGTGCTCGCGCCACGCTGCTCGAGTATTGGCTGGCTCCGCGCAGGTCGTTTTTGTGGGTTGTTACGCCAGCCGGCTTGGCGGCGTTTGTGCTGCCTCCGCAGCAGAAGATTGCGGATCGCGTGGAAGCTTACCAGCGTGCGATCGATAACCTCCGCGATCCACTGGCGACAGGCAGTCCTGCAGGCGATGATCTATATAAAACCTTGCTCGGCCCTGCGCGTCCCTTGATGGCGCGAAGCGCGAATGTCGCAATCGTGCCGGATGGCGCGCTCTACAATCTGAATTTTGGGACGCTTCCTGTGCCCGCGCCAAGTCCTCATTACTTGATCGAGGATACGACCATCTCAGTCGCCCCTTCGCTCAGCGCGCTGGTAGACCGTTCCGCTCCTTTCAGGCCGCAGCCTGCTTCGCTGTTGCTGATTGGCGACCCCGCCAACGCGGATGAGCAACATTTTCCTCAGCTTCTCAACGCGGGGCTGGAAATCAAGCGGATCGAGGAGCAATTCCGTTCCGACTCGAAGCTGGTGCTCACAGGTTCCGCGGCACAACCCAACGCCTACGCTGCCGCTCACCCCGAGCGGTTTTCCTTCATCCACTTTGCCGCGCACGCGACGCCGAACCGTGAAGACCCTCTCGATTCTGCGATCATTCTTTCGCCACAGGGAATGCGTTACAAGCTCTACGCAAGGGATGTGATGTCCATTCCAACTCATGCCTCTCTCGTGACTGTCTCGGCGTGCCAAAGCGCCGGAGCGCGGGCTTACGCAGGGGAAGGACTGGTGGGGCTCGCATGGGCGTTCCTTCGCGCCGGCGCTCGCCACGTCATTGGGGGTTTATGGGAAGTGGACGATCGTTCCACGTCACAGCTTATGGCAAAGCTTTACGGGGATCTGAGCCGCGGCTCAAACCCCGCAGCCGCTCTTCGAGACGCCCAGATTTCTCTCCAGAAATCCGAAAGCGCTTTCCACAAGCCCTATTACTGGGCCCCCTTTGAAGTGTTCACTGATTCGCTTGAATTGACGGACCACGGAGGCATGGGCCGAGATTCCTCAATACGATCCAAGGAGCATCGCGACCATCCCTGATAACCGACAGCCGCTGACTTTTCCTTCGCCGATTCCTCGACAGACGGCAGAGGGGAGTTTATTTCGACGAGCCATGTTTTTCACTCCCGCAGTGGAGGAAAATGGGGCCATGGGGAGTAGAGAATCTGGCCGATTCAGAAGAGCAGTGAAAAGTTTGGCGCTGCGAAATTATCTCCCGACAACGGCGCTGGTCGTTTTCCTCTGCTCTGCCGGAAGCGGCAGCGGCTTTGCCCGGGTCATCCAACTCTCAGTGCCCCTGAGTCCAGTCTGTCAAGCTTTCCCTGCGGCTACTTCTTCCCAGTCACCGCATTCCCAAAGCAGCCTCGCGGTCAAGGTGGTGGATGAAGACGGTGTGCCGGTTCCTTCCGCGCAGCTTACTCTTTCCCAGACTGGCGGACACGCGATTTTCAAAGGGGAAACCGACTACGCCGGTCAGTTTTCGTTTCTTGGGCTCGATCCGGGCCTCTATCAACTTCAGGTGGAAAAGGAGGGCTTTTACGCGGCAACGGTAGACCACATCCATGTGGGTGAGACAGGAAGCATTGAAGTGACAATGAATCATCAACGCAAGTATGTGGAATCTGTGCGCGTAACCTATTCACCGCCGATCATTGATCCCACCCAGACGGCCTCCAGCGAGCAACTGAACAGCCGGGAAATCATCGACATCCCCTATGCTGTGCCGCGCGACATCCGGTACGCCCTCCCACTGCTTCCCGGCGTGTTGCAAGACGCAACCGGCCAGATTCATATTGACGGGGCTCCTACCAGCCAGGTCTACGACGAACTGGATGGGTTTGACATCACCGATCCGATCACCGGTCTTTTCAACGTGCGCATTGCTCCAGAGGCTCTGCGCTCGGTCACCGTTCAGGACAGCCGCTATCCTGTCGAATATGGGAAGGCCGCGGGAGGCATTCTGGCTCTCGAATCCGGGATGGGCGATGACTACTTTCGTTTTGCAGGGATCAATTTTCTTCCGGGCTTTGAAGAGCGCAAGGGCTTCCACCTGAGCAACTGGACGCCGCGCATGACTTTTTCCGGGCCGTTGCGCAAAGGCAGGGCGTGGTTTATGGACGGCTTTGACGGAGAATACGAGCTGAACATCGTCAACGAACTCCCCGCTGGAGCCGATCAAAACACGGTGTTGCGCTTCAGCAATCTTTCAAAAGCGCAGGTGAATCTGACGCCCTCGAACATTCTCACCAGCAGCTTTTTGATGAATCATTTTCATGCTCCGCACCAGGGGCTGTCGCCTTTCAACCCTCTGGAATCGACCATCGATTCAACCGACGCAACGTATATCCTGACTCTCAAAGACCAGGCCTTCTTTGCCGACAAAACACTTGTGGAATTCGGTCTTGGAGCGACGCGGCTCCACGACGCCAACCTGCCTCTTGGCAACATGACTTATGTGGAGTATCCGGGTTCTGTAAGCGGCAATTACTTTGAAACCTCGCGGGCTGCAGCGAGCCGCGTCGAGGAAGTCGCGCACGTCTTTCTTCCGCCCAGACACTGGGCGGGACAACACGAGATCGAGTTTGGAACCGACGACGACCAGATCAGCTATCATCAGGATTTGCTCCGAAATCCTTTTCAGATTGACCGCGAGAGTGGAACCCTTCTCCGCCGCGTGACCTTTCTTGGCGGGCAGGCATTCGCCATCCGAAATTTTGAAGTAAGCAGTTATGTCGAGGACCGATGGTCCCTGTTGTCGCGCCTGCTGGTTGAGCCTGGCCTGAGATTCGATTGGGATGACACGATCCACGATCCGCTTTTGTCGCCGCGAGTGGCGCTGAGTTACGCTCCGGGCGAGCTGGGTGAAACGAAGGTTGTTGCCGGCATGGGCTTGTACAACGCTGCTACCAATCTTTCCTTGATCACCCAGCCGCTTGCCGGAGAGCGCCTGGACTATTTTTACGATTCGTCTGGCACGGTTCAGGTCGGGCCTCCGCTTGCCACATCGTTCCAACTGTCGCCTCACTTGCGGGAGCCACGGGTGTGGAACTGGAGCGCAGGAATGGAGCACAAATTCCCTCGGTCGATCTATCTCCGAGCCGAATACATACAAAAACGCGAACAAGACGGCTGGGCCTATTTCAATGCGATCCCGACGCAGCCGGGGCTTGTGAGCGGCCCGTATGAGTTAAGAAACGACCGGAGAGATCGCTATGACGCCGTTCGATTCACTTTCCGCCACCGGTTCAAGGGAGATCACATTCTTCTCGCTTCTTACACGCGCTCGCGGGCGCGTTCCAATGCGGCGGTGGATTTTGGATTGGAAAATCCCATTTTTGCCGAGCAGCAGGGCGGGCCGCTGCCCTGGGATTCGCCCAACCGCGTAATGTCGTGGGGTCTGATTCCCTTGTGGAAGAAGTTTGATCTGGCCTATACGCTCGATTGGCGCACGGGGTTTCCGTTCAACGTCTTCAATCAGAATCAGCAACTGGTGGGCGCGCCCGGCGCGCGCCGTTTCCCAGCCTATTTTTCCCTGAATGCCGCGCTTGAGCGCAGAATTTCGTTGTTCGGCTTCAAGTGGGACTTGCGCGCCGGACTCAACGATCTTACGAACCGGCATAATCCGTTTGTGGTGGATAGCAATATTGACTCGCCTCACTTTCTCACCTATAGTTCGCTTCAGGGGCGCACTCTGGAAGGACAATTCAGATTGCTGGGAAGGAAGTAATCTGTCTCGGTCGGGAGCAGCAAGCAACTGTAAGATTTCAATGCGCTCTTCAAGGTTTTTAGATTGGCTCGCTGCTCAACAAGAGGTAGTATCCTAAATCTGGCTTGCACCGTGTGGCACGGCCATCTTGGCCGTGGCGGTTCAACGCTTCACGGGCGAGACGCCCGTGCCACACCACGAACGGGGACATTACCCGACAAGACAGTCATTTTGAAATTCATCCCAGATGACTTAAGATCGCTTTCGTAGCTTCGTGGCGGCATCCGCCGAGCGGCGAGGGACGCGATTGATTGCTGCCGACGCTATCGCCAGAGCGCTGCCCGTAGACATCATTTCAGGGAGGTGATTTTGACATGCTACTCCGACCCGATCCCACGTTCTATCCCTCAGCGCGCCTTGCGATGCAGGCGCCCCCGGAAACTCTGGCTTACGTGGCCACGCTGAATGCCAATGGCAACGGCCGCCCGGATGCGCTGGCTGTCGTCGATGTTGATCCCAAATCTCCAACTTACAGCACGCTCGTGGGGCAAGTGGAGATGCCGAAAGCCGGCGACGAATTGCACCATTTCGGGTGGAACGCTTGCAGTTCGGCTCTGTGCCCCTATGCGCCTCATCCCCATCTTGAGCGCCGGTATCTGATTGTTCCGGGTCTTCGCTCATCCCGCATCCACGTGATTGATACCAAGCCCGACCCACGCAAACCACAGATTGTGAAGGTGATTGAGCCGGAAGAAGTGGCGGCGCGGGCCGGTTACTCCCGGCCACACACGATCCACTGCGGGCCGGATGGCATTTACGTGAGCGCCCTGGGCACGCCGGAGGGCGATGGGCCGGGCGGCATATTTATACTGGACCATTACACCTTTGACGTGCTGGGTCGCTGGGAAGTGGATCGAGGTCCACAATTTCTTGCTTATGATTTCTGGTGGCATCTGGGCCACGACACGATGCTGACCAGCGAATGGGGCACACCGAAAATGGTGGAAGATGGCATCAAGCCGGAACTCCTTTTTGAAGGAAAGTATGGCCGCCACGTTCACGTCTGGGACCTGCGACGGCGACGCCAGTTGCAGGCGCTGGATGCGGGCGCAGAGCAACAGATGGTGCTGGAGCTTCGTCCGGCGCACGATCCCGCGAAGCCTTACGGCTTTGTGGGCGTTGTGGTCTCTCTCAAAGACCTTTCCGCTTCTGTGTGGCTCTGGCATCGTGAGAACGGCAAGTGGGGGCTGAAGAAAGTGATCGAGATTCCTGCCGAGCCTGCCGAAGCGGATACTTTGCCGCCGCTCCTGAAAGGCTTTAAGGCTGTCCCGCCGCTGGTCACAGATATCAACCTCTCGCTCGATGATCGCTGGCTTTACGTTTCATGCTGGGCCACCGGTGAGTTGCGGCAATATGATGTTTCTGATCCGTTTAACCCGAAGCTCGCAGGCTCGGTGAGAGTGGGAGGAATTGCCAGCCGCGCGGCGCACCCGCGAAATCCGCAGCGGCAGTTGAACGGCGGCCCGCAGATGGTGGAAGTCAGCCGCGACGGGCGCCGCATCTATTTCACCAACTCGCTTTACCGCGCCTGGGATGAGCAGTTCTTTCCCGAGGGCATTCGGAGCTGGATGGCGAAAGCGATTGCATCGCCGCAGGGCGGATTGGCGATCGATCCGAACTTCTTCCTCGAATTCGATGACGTGCGCGCGCATCAGGTTCATCTGGAGGGTGGCGATTCCTCTTCGGATTCCTACTGCTATTCATGACTGCCGCGCAGTCTAGCTGGCCCTGGGTTGCGCTCCTTGCGCTTGGCGCTTACCACGGCGTGAATCCTGGAATGGGCTGGCTCTTCGCCGTGGCGCTGGGGTTACAGGAGAAGCGCCGCCGGGCCGTGCTGCAAGCCATCCCTCCGCTCGTGCTGGGACACCTGATTTCCGTGGGCGCGATTGTAGCTCTGGTCGTGGCGCTCGAAGCGACCCTTCCTGTTTCTCTCCTGCGTATTGTTGCAGCCATCGTTCTGATCGCTTTTGGCCTGTCTCGCCTTGTTCGCGCGCGGCACCCGCGTTGGGTGGGCATGCAGGTAGGTTTTCGTGATCTCACGCTCTGGTCTTTCCTGATGGCTTCCGGTCATGGCGCAGGTCTGATGCTGGTTCCCATTATCCTGTCATGGCCCCGAAATACTTCCACTATTCACGCAACATCCGGCATGGGGCACGCCATACATCTTCCCGCCGGCGTTCACAGCGCGGCTTTGGGCAAGCCGACGTTATGGCTGCTGGCGGTAGGGGTTCATACCTTCGCCTACCTTGCAGTTATGGCGCTGGTGGCGTTCCTGGTTTACGTGAAGTTCGGTGTTGCGATCCTTCGAAGCGCGTGGCTTAACCTGGACCTGATCTGGGCTATTGTACTCATGGCGACTGGTGTGCTGACGTTGTTCTTGTAAGGCTTCGCAGCTTCTTCCAGATGATTCGCGCCTTTATTTCCCCACGCAAAATGTGGAAAAAATCACTCCCAGCACATCATCTGTTGTGGTCGCTCCGGTAATCGTGTCAAGCGCATGCAAGGTCTCGTAGAGATCGAGCAGCAGCATTTCATGCGGCATGCGATTGATCGCCGCTTCACGGGCTTTTGCAAGCGAGACAAGAGCTTCCTTGAGCGCCTGCTGGTGACGCAGATTGGTGATGAACTCGCCTTCCGGACTCAGGTTGCGCGCCGGGGCAGCGATGGAGAGAATCTTCTCGCGCAATTGCGGAAGCCCTTCGCCAGTGAGCGCTGAAATCCAGGCCTTTTCTTCCTCAGCAACCCCGCCCTGACCGCCTGACGCCGCTGTTTTTTCTCCATCGTCGCGCGGCAACAGATCGCATTTATTAAATGCAATGAGCGCCGGACCGAGCGGGCGAATCTTTTCAAGCAAATTGCTATCATCCTCACTCCAGCCTTGCGAAGCATCGATCACAAGCAAGCGCAGGTCAGAATCCACGAGGGCCTGATGCGACCTTTCAACGCCCAGCTTTTCCACCGGGTCGGTTGTATCCCGAATGCCAGCCGTATCCACCAGGCGCAGCGGGATGCCGTCCAGATTCGCCGTTTCGGAGACCAGGTCGCGCGTGGTCCCCGGAATTTCAGTCACAATGGCACGATCCTCATTTAGTAGTCGATTAAAGAGGCTGGATTTGCCCACGTTAGGCCGCCCGACGATAGCCAGGCTCAACCCTTCGCGGACGATGCGGCCAAAGCGGTAGCTTTCAACCAACTTTCCCAAGCCGGCTTGAATCTGGTCCAGGCCGGAAAGAATCTCCTCCCATCCGGCGACGGAGACATCATCTTCAGCAAAGTCGATGCCAGCCTCCAGCCTGGCGATGAAATTCAGCAGAGCTTCTTTGTGCGGTTTGAGGCGGGCGGAAACAGAGCCTCCCATCTGTTGCGCAGCCACTTGTGCCTGAAAGAGCGTGCGGGAATCAATGAGATCGCGGATCGCTTCCGCCTGCGCAAGATCGATGCGCCCATTCAGGAACGCGCGCATCGTAAACTCGCCGGGCTCGGCAGCTCGCGCGCCGCGAGCGACGCAGCATTCCACCAGATATTGCAGGATCACCGGCGACCCGTGGCATGAAATCTCGACAACGTCCTCTCCGGTGTATGAATGAGGCTTGCAGAAGCAGGTGACCACCACCTTGTCCAGAACCTTACCGGAATCAGGATCCACAAACTCCCCGGGCGTGGCGTGCTGGGTTTTGAGGGGGCTGTTAGGCAGCCGGATCAGCGCGTGGGCGATTTCCGCGGCGCGGTCGCCGGAGAGGCGGACAACGCCAATTCCACCGCGACCGGGCGGCGTCGCAATCGCCACAATCGTTTCTTCGGTCATAAAACAACGGGGAGAGGGGGCCAGCCTGCTGGAGTTAAGCAGCCCTCACGAATTCCTGGAGGCGGGTAAGATCACAACGTGACGGGCGGCTCCCATGCCTTGGCTTTCTGTTCGCACGCCCGGCTGGTCCTTCAGAGCCAGGTGAATCAATCGCCGGTCGGTGGCGCTCATGGGATTCAGGGCGAAGGGTTTCCCGGACTCCGCGACGCGCTCGGCGGCCAATTTGGCGGTCAGTTTCAACTCCTCGGCGCGAATTCTGCGATAATTCTGGCAATCAAAAACAATCTTGCGGTAGAGGTCCTCGTCCAGCCGCACCGCCTTCGAGGCAATGTAGGCCAGGGCATCCAGAAGTTCGGCGCGCGCTTCAAGCAGCATATCCTGGTCGCGGCCCGCGAAGTCCACCACCCACTCCGATCCATCCGCCGTCGCCTCTTCATGAGAGGCCTTGCGGATGGTCACCGTCAATTGAAGCCGGCTGAGGCGAATGATTTCCTTGAGCACTCCTTCCATCCTGCGAAGGCAATTCTCTATGATCTCAGGCTGAGGCGCGCGGCCAGGCTGCGTGGTTTGCGTTTCCATGATCGTTAATCCGAGTGATAAGTTCGAGTCAGTGAATTCCCTCCGTTATAAAAACGCGCTTCAGCTTTTCACTGTCGCTGGCTTCCGAGTTCCTGGAGATGCGTTCTGCGCCTTGCCCGCCGCCGGGGTAGCCTGCGCCGGATTTTGCGGCGGAGCGATACGATTGACGATAACTTGCTGGAGGATCGCCACGGCGCTATACACGAAATAGTAGAGCGTCACGCCCGCCGCAAGTTCAAAGAAGATGAAGCCCACCGCCAGGGGCGCAATCATCATCATCCGTTGCTGCGCAGGGTCGGCGGTCGGCATGGGTGTCATCTTCTGCATGATAAACGAGAGGACGATAGCAAGCGAAGGCAGTATGTACAAATGATCCGGCACGGAGAGATCCTTGATCCACCAGATCCAGGGCGCGTGGCGCATGGCAATGCTGGACTCCAGCACTTCGTAAAAGCCGTAAATGATAGGCAATTGCACCACCATCGGCAGACACCCGCCGAGAGGGTTGACGCCGTGCTTCTTGTAAAGCTCCATGATCTCCTGGTTCATGCGCTGTCGCCGTGGGTCGTTGAATTTGTACTGCTTGTAACGGTTTTGAATTTCCTTCATTTGCGGCGAAATCTTCTGCATGGCCTGGGCGGAGCGGATGCTCTTGAGCTTCAGGGGGAAGAAAGCCATATTGATCAGCACGGTGAGGATGACAATGGCCCATCCCCAGTTATGGATGGCGTGATCGTAAAACCAGCGCATCCCCAGGAAAATGGGCTTGGCAATAAAGCTAAACCAGCCAAAATTCACCAGGTCTTCGAGCGCGGGATTTTCCGCTCGCAGCACGTCCAGAACTTTCGGCGCAATGAAAAGCCGGAATGAGAGCGGGCGGGATTGCGGCGTGCCCAGCACAGCTTCGAGAGCGCGTGGCGGCTCTTTTCCTTTCCATCCTTCCGGCATCCAGCTCTGGCTGCTGAAGCGGAAAACATCCTGCGGAGAGTCAGGAAGGAAAACACCCGCGAAATAAAGGTCTTCGAGGCCCGCAAAGGTCAGAGGGCCCGGGATGGACTGGCTTTCTGTCGCCTTCTTCTCCGCCACAGTGGTAATGCCGTCGCCATGATCGTAAAAGGCCCGGCTGTATTTATTCCGTTCAGCCAGCGGCAACGACTGATCGCCCACGCCGCCCGGCCATTTCACCGAGAGCGGCAAGTCGTGTTCGCCGTCGAAGACGCTCACTTTGACTTTCACCTGATATCCGCTGCCAAATGAAAGCTCTTTCTTCACCTGGACTTTTCCGTCGCTGTAGGTGAAAGTCACATCCTGGGGCGCATGCAGATCCTCGCCGGAAGGCTCAACGACGTAGAGGGCGGTGTTGAGCTTTGAGGCGAGCGCGGCGTCAGCCAACTCAAGACTCAGGGGGTAGCCCAACTGAGCGAAGGCCGTTGTGTTCACCACGTTGAGCGGCTTGTTTTGCGCATCCTGGAATTTCTTCAGGATCCAACTTTTTACGACTGCGCCCTGGGTGGAGAGCGTCACGCGATAATTGTCGTTTTCAACGACGATATCGCGCGCTTCGCTGCCTTGTTCGAGGGGAAGCGCCACACGTGGCGGAGGTGCCGCAGCTTTTGCCTGGACGGCAGGCCTGGCGCCAGCCTCTGGTTTGGCTGGTGTAGCGGTTTTAGGATGCGCAGGCGGGGGAGTGGGCGGGGCGAAATAGGCGCGCCACAGCAATAACACTCCGAACGTCAGGATGAGGGTGATGAGCCAGCGCTTTTCCGTATCCATTTCCATTCAAATAATGACTGCCCGCCAGCAGGTTGCTGAAAAACCCCGCACCCTGTCGTCCCAAGGAGCTGCAGGCGACGAGAAAACTTGTTTAATGACCCGTCTTCTTCTTCCTGGCGCCGCCAGAGCCCTGCGACTACCTTCGGGGCGCCGGATCATATCCGTACCCTCCAAAGGGATGACACCTTAAGAGTCGCTGCAGAGCAAACCCAAGACCTCGCCACACACCCCATTCCTGAACAGCCTCGTAAGCATATGCGGAGCATGTGGGTTGAAAGCGGCAGGCAGGGAGAAAAAGAGGCGAGAGGAAGACCTGATAGACGCGAATCAGCAAGAGAACCGCGATCTGGATCACGCGAGAGGCTGCTGAGCGGAGTTCGAGGGCGCTTCTTTTGGAAACAAGCGCAGAATCTCGCGCGCCAGGACCGGAAAAGGGAGTTCTGCAACAGTGGGGTGAGGATTCAGCACGATATCCCAGCCGGGCGGGATCGCCGACTGATTCAGGCGAAAAACCTCTCGCAAGCGACGCCGAATCCGATTGCGAACCACAGCCTTGCCAAGCGCCTTCGGCGTCGTAATGCCCAGGCGCGTGCGAGGTAAGCC
>DATGKJ010000013.1:0-2831 GCA_035294685.1 Terriglobia bacterium
GTTTCAAGCACCTCTCCGTGCTTGATGAAAGCGACGCGATCGCAGGTGATTTCCACTTCGCTCAACAAATGCGAATTCAGGAATACCGTCGCGCCCCGGCTTCGTTGCTGCCTGATGATGTCGCGCACCAGTCTTCTTCCCACCGGGTCAAGACCGGAGGTCGGCTCATCGAGAAAGATCAGTTCGGGATCATTCAGCAACGCCTGCGCCAGGCCGATGCGTTGCAGCATGCCCTTTGAGAATTCACGGAGGCGCTTCTCGCGATGAGGCCACAAGCCCACCCGATCGAGCAATTCGGGCGCGCGCTTGCGCAGTTGGGAGTCCGTCATCCCATAAAGGCGTCCGTGAAAGCGCAAAAGCTCGGCGGCGGTGAGCCAATCGTAAAAGCGGAAGTGCTCGGGAAGGAAACCCACTTTTTTGCGCACGTTTACATCGCCTGCCGCATGGCCCAGGACGAAGGCTTCACCGCGAGTCGGAGCCACTAATCCCAGAAGCATTTTGATGGATGTGCTCTTGCCTGCGCCGTTCGGACCCAGAAACCCGAACACTTCCCCTTGCGCGACTTCGAGCGTCAGGCCTTTGACGGCGATTTTTTCACCAAAGACTTTGCGCAGCCCATGAGTCTGAATCGCGGGACGGCTCGGACTTTGAGAGGTCAACTGGCAGACGGACAAATTCATGAGAGGATTTCGCGCACGGCGCGGGTAACGCGTCATCGAGAGAGGTCAAGGTTTAATGCTGACTAATCCAGCGAATTAGCCAGCGCGACTGCATTCCCCGGATCGCCAAATCCGATGATGGAGTAAATGACGCCTTTCTTAACCCAGATCAAAGTATAGCGCGTGGAACGCCCGTCAGGAGAGGTGTGGCTGATCAAGGTTCCCTCCGCCCCATCCACCACCTCTTTTTCGTAGTTGCTGGCTTGTTCCGGAATGGGGATGACCAGGGTTGAGGTCCAATCCACGGTCTGGCAGAAGGCTTCCGCCTCCTGCGGGCTCATGCCCGCCGCCTCAAGGCCGAGCTCGGCCAATTGAGAAACGTTCAAGTCCGGAGGGACGCTCACGATGGGGCTTGGAACTTGCGCAAAGATCAGGCAGTTTGTGGAGCCCGCCCCCGAAAATGATGGCGGCCCCTGGGCTGGATTCCCCCCAGGGCGGTGAGCCGCGCAATTTCCGTAGCGCTCAAAAACACCTTTCGGGATGTGAACGGCAATCGTTTTGCCATCCACGGAGTCTGGAATCTGAAGGTCAGAATGACCCAGATCGTCCACAATCTGCTGCAAGCGTTCTCTATCCAGCGTCATCACAAAAGCCTGCTCGCCCGTCACTGCAAACTGCGGCGCATCGGAGCGGCCGTGAAGCACTCGCACCGGAAAGCCGGCAAGCTGGCTGGCCTGCATCGCCGTAGTCACCATCTGGGGTTTGCCGGGAGAAAGCGTGACGACCACGCGATCCGAAATCAGCCTGCGAATAGTGGTCAAGGTATTCGGCCCGGGATTCAGCGGCAGGTCGATGGGCGCCACGGCAATCTTCTGCACGCGCAACATGGCGAGAATCCTCTGCGCCACGCTGCGCGCTGGCGCAAAGCTCACCAGAATCACAACTACCGCCGTGATGGCGGCAGCGCTCCAGGCCGGAGCAGGATGCCGCAAAAAGAGGGTGGATAGAACGTTGCCCGCCCGCTGGGGGGTCTCTTCAGATTCTTGTCGCATCTGCAATCGCCTCCAGGCCTGTTCAGCTTCCCCGAGAGACACGGCGCTCGACTGAAGCGCGGAAATCGCCTCCCCCACTTGCTGCGCCTCGCAGTCGATCTTCCGCAACCGCTCGCGGCATTCACCGCAAGCGGCAAGATGCTGATCGATTTCCAAAAGCTCCGACGCATCCAACTCACCGTCGATTTTGGCTCGCAATACTCCTTCCGAAGGGTGTCTCATACGCTTTCCTCCTTGCCATACCTGCGGATGTATCTTTTGCGGAATTCGGCCTCAGCCCGTGTCAGCATCGTTCCGACGGATCCGCGTTTGACGCCCAGAACAAGAGCCAGTTCCTGGTATGAAAATCCGCTGGCTCTCATGATCAGAATTTGGGCTTGTGCGGGGCGAAGGGCTGCAAGAACGGCGCGGACTCGGCTCCATTTTTCGGCGCGCAACATCTCTTCGAGAGGATCCGAAGGAGAACGGGCTTGAAGGAGGGAACGCCCGGCTTCCTGCTCGTAATGCTCGCGCCGGGCGGCCGCGCGCAGGCTGTCAATGCCCAAGCGGGCGGCGGTGCGATAAAGCCAGCCACGGATGTTGCCATCCGGTTCAGCGATGGGGCGCTGGTGATAGAGCCTCCAAAAAGCCTCAAGAGTAAGTTCCTCCGCCCGAGTTCGCTCACCCACAAGCCGATGGAGCACCCCGACAATCGACGCGTAATGCTCCAGAAAAATCTGCCGAAAGGAGGCTTCGGACCAGTAGGGTCGGGCGTCGCCCGCTTGCTTTTCATCTGCCAAGGGAACCTGCCTGCTGCCGGATTCCTCAGTCACAATGGGCACGGAATACCTCCGAATTCTACATCCTTACTACGCCTCCCAAGGGCAAAAAGTGACAGGTGACACACCTCGGAAATCCATTAATGCTGAATGAAACAGGACACCGGCAGGTTGCTGAAAACGGTTAGGGGCGGTCTCATGCCAAGCCCTTCGCCCCTCATCTATTGAGGATTACAAATTATAGTGACGACTTCTTCTGTAGCGCCGGTGTCCCCACCGGCGTCTTTCGGCGCTGAGAGCCTGCCCTGAACGAAGTGAAGGGACAGCGCCGCTACAGCAAATAGTGTCACTATAATTTGTAA
>DATGKJ010000014.1:0-4451 GCA_035294685.1 Terriglobia bacterium
GAGCAGCCGCATGAAATGCGTGCAGTGCTGGTCAACGCGGATTGAGTGGGAAGGGTTCCGGAGCAAGGAGCTATTTCGACTTGTGCACCCTTTGCCTTCGGCCACCCACGTGCGCTTTGATTGCGGCGATAAGTATTACGATTACGATTCGCTTGAGGAGATGCTCCACCCTCACGTGATGCTGGCCCTTCGCATGAACGGCGAGCCTTTAACGCCAGAGCATGGGGCGCCTCTTCGCCTGGTGATTCCCTGGAAATACGGTTACAAATACGTGAAGCTGATCACGAAGATCACGTTCCTGAACCATGGTGGGGAGGGTCTGGTGGCCGATACGTGGCCTTACTATACCCAGGGGGGCAATATTCAACCAGGCGTCGATCATCCCTTTGATCTTCCAGGCCAGATTCGCAGGATCAAAGGCGGGGAAATTACGGATTATTAAGCAAGAGCGCGTCTTAACGATTGCTGAAAAAGGCAATTTGGGACACTGTCACTCCGAGCCCTTCGCTTGTCATTCTGAGCGCAAGCGAAGAATCCCTGTATTTTGGCTCAGGATAAACCCCGCGAGGAATCATACAGTCCTTACGAGATTCCTCGCCGCCTTCAGCTCCTCGGAATGACAGGCAGCAAGAGTTTATCGCGACTTGTTGCGAGCCCGGATTCAGGATTATGGAAGGAGATTTGCCAATTCGTTCGAGCGGCTGCCCGTGCTGTGGATCGTTCGACATCAATCTGGGTACAGAGCACGCTTCCGGCGACCTACCGCCGCTTCGGCACGTCATCTCACCTCTTCGGCGGCGGGACTTCCTGAAAGCTGCTACGGCGTTCATCGCCTCTTGCCTTTTACCTCGCCGCCTGCGCGCGCAAACTGCTTCCGCCGTCCGTTATTCAAAGCCCAAAAATCGCGTGATCATCGTTACTTTTGGCGGTGGCGCGCGCTATCAGGATACGTTTGCCCCTGAAGGTTGGGTGAACATTCCGCATCTTACCGGCGATCTGTTTCCCCAGGGGCTCTTTTATCCCACGGCCCGCAATGAGGGCCTGACAGACCATTACAATTCAAGCGCAGCTTTGCTGACGGGCTGTTGGCAGAATATCAACATCATGGGCAAAGAGCCGCCCGTGACGCCTACCATCTTTGAGTACTTCCGCAAAGAAAGAAACGCGCCGCCTGAAGAGACCTGGGTGATTGCCACCAACAAGAGCTTCAGCCTGATCGGGGCCAGCCGCCAGCCGGGATGGGGCTTGCAGTACGGCGCGAACGTTATTCTTCCCAAGCAGCTTCTGCTGGAGGCCATTCAGGCGGCAGTTTCAACCGATAAAGGCCCCGGGGTAGAAGATCGCGAAGCTTTTTACAAGCAGATGCTCATGTCGCTGGATGAGGGATATGAAAACTATGGCTGGCAGGTCTATGAAGGAGGCCGTCAACTGAGTCGGGAACTCCGGCAGAGCCTGGCCAAGTCGTTGCTCGACTACTTCAACGACCCCCGCGTGCCTTCGAGCGGCGATGAGCTGACTTTCCATATGACGAAAGAGATCATGCAGCGATTCGCGCCATCGCTGCTGCTGGTCAATTACTGGGATATGGACATTGCCCACTTTGGCTCCTATGCCTTGCACCTTCAGGCCGTCCGCAGGACGGATCGCCTGACATACGAACTCTGGCAATTGTGCCAGTCGTTGCCGGCTTATCGTGATCGCACCACCCTGCTGATCATTCCCGAATTAGGCCGCGACGGCGATATTCATGGGAACGGCTTTGCCAACCATTGGAGCGGCGACGATTCCTGCCGAAGAGTTTGGATGATGACTTTGGGGCAGGGAGTGCCGAAACATACCGGTTCGGAGCGCCCCATTCGGCACGTGGACCTGGCCCCGTCCATCGCAGAGATCCTGGGATTCAAGATGGGCGAGTGCCAAGGCAAGCCCCTGGTGGAGTTGGCGATTTAATGGAGACATTCGGTTTTGGCTACGTTTGTTAAAGATCACAAATTGTAGCGACAACGCGGACTGTAGTGGCGCTGTCCTCAGCGTAGAAATCGCCGGTGAGGACACCGGAGTTACAGCAAAGACCACTGTCACAATATATATGGATTACTACGAAGGTCTCGATCCCAGCGCGAAAGAGTTAGTGCGGCAGTATCGCCGCCTGCTGGATAGCCTGCCTCGCACCTTCTCAACCTTCATTATTACCGAGCTTCAGAAGTGGCCTGATCTCTTCGAGCCTGAAAAGGCTTATTTTCGCACTCTCCTTCAGCAGTTAGGTTCCCTCACCCCTTCCAATCGACAGCAGATTTTTGGCAGCCTGGCCGCCTTTGAGGCGCGCAGCGGCTGCGATCAGATTCAGGCCCCCGATCCCGTAGAACTGGATCAGTTGCTGATCCGGCACATCAAGCGGTCAGGGCTATGGATGCCCTGGCGCGCAGAGATTGACCAGATTTTTGCCAAAATTCAGCCGGGCCTCGATGCGGCGCTTTATGGTTCTGACCATTCTCACCGGCTGGTGGTGATCCTCTACGATCAAGGCATCACGATTGAGCGCAATCAACTCTGGCATCGCTTCCGGGACGTTGGGCTTCGCGTGCCTTTGTCGCTAGGCAACGCCTTGACCACGGGGCCCTTTCTGGAGGAGCTTTTCAGCGGACGTACGGCGGAATCTGCACCAGACTCAGCTCCAACCTTATTTACAGCCTTGAGCGGGGTTGAGCGTGCGCATCCGCATGATGTCTGGATTATCGATGCGGGCAGCGCGGCAATTGATCTTTGTCAAAAGAATATGGGGAGTCAGGATGTCAAGGGATGCCCCACGGGTCTCAGCTATGCACGGCTGCGTGACTTCCGGCAGAAAATTTCAGACGTCATTTATCACCAGACATCCACCGGACAAATCACGGGGCCAACTGAACTGGCGGATTATTTGCGGACGCTCGACATCGCGCCCGTTGAAGGGGATACGCTGAACGGCGATCCTCTCGTATCCGCCTTTGTTCGGGATATCCTGCTAGGCGGCGCCGGAACGCTGATCATCAATAACACGTTTGTTGAATGGTCTGCGATCCAGGCGATGAAACGCGCCCAGCCTCACGTCGTGGTCGCTCGCTTCGGCGTGCGGTACAAAATGAAGCCCTTTAGCAGCATGCTGCTTTTCTCCAAGCCGCGCCCCACGGATAAGATCCCCTGGATGCTCGATCCCTGGGGCTCGTTTATTGACGTTGAAGTGCTCTCCTACTATATCTGGCTGAAAAGCCAGCAACTCACTCCCTACCGCGGGAAAACCCTCTATCTTTTGCTGGCCGACGGGGTCGAGGAAATGATGGTGGTGAAGCCTGACCAGTCAACGGCCTTCCCGAAAGCCTCTCAGTCATCTGTCCGCCTCTCTGATGTTGCCGCCACCATGGCGGAATGGATGGGCGTCACTCTGTCGGGCTCGACGGGCCGGCCGATGATGGCGCTGCTTTCCTGAGTTCATCACACCAGCTCCGGCAGGGTGGATTTCCTTCGTCATTTAGCACGGATACCTTCCATTATCTCGACGTATTTGCACAACCCCTCACCCAGACCCTCTCCCCGAAGGGGCGAGGGGAAAAACCTTATTTCTTTCTACCCCTCTCCCCGCTTGCGGGAAAGGTTGAACTGATTGAGGCGGGCGGCATTATGACCTTCCTCTCCCCGCTTGCGGGGGAGGGCGTCCCGACGAGTCGGAGCGAGTGTGGGGTGGTAAAATGTGTGATCGAATTCATGAAACGGCCGGCTTAGGCTAGTATTCTAGACTATTCCTAATAATCGCGCCATTTGATGGGAATGGAGTGGCTGCCCACACCGGAATTTGGCGTCACGCGTAAGCCCGCAAGATTGCGTGAAATAAGCTTCAACGCGAGAGATGCTATAATATGCATGATGGGTATTATTCCCTAGTGATCTTCTATGGGTGATTTCTTTCAAGTTGCGTTAGGCAAGATTATCGGAACCAAGAACGACCGCGAGCTGAAGAGGCTTGAGGCTAAGATTCAGGAAATCAATGCCTTAGAGCCGGAGATGCAGAAGCTTGCGGACTCCGATTTTCCTGCCAAAACTGCCGAATTCCGCCGCAGGCTCGCGGAAGGCGAGAGCACGGATGACATTCTGCCGGAAGCTTTCGCTCTTTGCCGCGAGGCCGGACGCCGGGCTCTCAATATGCGGCATTTCGACGTGCAGTTGATTGGCGGCATCGTTCTGCACGAGGGCAAAATTGCGGAAATGAAGACCGGCGAGGGCAAGACGCTGGTTGCAACGCTGCCGGTGTATCTGAACGCGCTGGAAGACAAGGGCGTCCACGTGGTGACGGTGAATGACTATCTGGCCAAACGCGACGCCGCCTGGATGGGACCCATCTATCGCATGCTGGGTCTTACGGTCGGGGTCATCGTGCATGACCTCGATGAGGCGGAACGGCGCGCCGCCTACGGCTGTGA
>DATGKJ010000015.1:0-3030 GCA_035294685.1 Terriglobia bacterium
CCAATCGGATGAAAACGCCTTGCTGGCCAGGCAGGCGTCGGCGTGAAGATGCAGCGCCCGCGTCTCGCTGGCCACTCATCACTCGTCACGGATCACTGTCTTTTGCGGCTCCTCAGAATGACATGTCCTCGTGGTTTTTCAGAAAAATGTCAGCGCTGACCGGGCAAGCCGGGTTTTGTGAGTTGTTCCGGAACCACGGCGCGGTCGTATAACTCTTCATCAACGCCGCTCCGAAGGGCAGCTTCTTTCAGCGTGAGGTCTTCCTGAACGGCCTGATGCGCGATTTCAGCCGCCTTATCATAGCCAATCACCGGGCTGAGCGCAGTGACCATCATGACGGAGCGGCTGACGTTTTGTTGAAGCTGCTTCTCGTTGATTTTGACGCCCTCCACAAGAAATTTCCGGAAGTGATCGCAGGCATCCCCCAGAAGCTGAATTGACCGCAGCACGTGATCGATGACCAGCGGCCGGAACGCGTTCAATTCGAAATTGCCCTCAGCGGCGGCCATCGCAACGGCGGCATCGAGGCCGATTACCCTGATGCAAATCATCAGCATGATCTCAGCCTGAGTCGGATTCACCTTGCCGGGCATAATGGATGATCCCGGCTCATTGGCGGGCAGGATGAGCTCCTGAAGCCCGCAGCGAGGCCCTGAGCCAAGCCATCGCATGTCGTTGGCGAATTTGAACAGCGCAACAGCCAGACCTCGCAACGCGCCCGAAGCGCGCGCCAGGGCGTCGAGCGAGGCTTGCGCCGCAAATTTGTTGGGCGCAGTCACGAAAGGGTAGCCGGTGAGTTCAGCAATGACTCTCGCGGTTTCTTCGCCGAAGCCGCGCGGGGCGTTGATCCCCGTGCCCACGGCCGTGCCGCCTATTGCCAGGCGATAGAGACCCGGCAAAGCGCCTCGAATGCCCTCCATCGCGTCTTCCAACTGCGCCGCATAGCCTGACCATTCCTGGCCCACCGTGAGCGGCGTGGCATCCTGCAGATGAGTGCGCCCGATTTTCACCACACGGCTCCACTGCTCCGATTTCTCCGCCGCCGATTTCTGAAGCCCTTCGACGCTCGGCAGCAGATGCTCGCACAGGGCTTTCACGGACGCCACGTGCATGGCCGTTGGAAACGTATCGTTCGAGGATTGGCTCATATTGACATGGTCGTTGGGATGGATCGGCTGCTTGCTGCCCATCTTTCCCCCGGCAAGCTGAATGGCGCGGTTTGCGATCACCTCGTTGACGTTCATGTTGGATTGAGTGCCCGATCCGGCCTGCCAGAGGCCCAGCGGAAACTCATCGTCAAGCTTGCCCGCGATGACTTCATCGGCCACCTTTGAAATCAGGTCTGCCTTCCATTGCGGCAAACATCCAAGGCGGGCGTTGACGATGGCGGAGGCTTTCTTGATGTATCCATAGGCGTGATAAATAGCCTTGGGCATCCGGTCGCCGCCGATATTGAAGTGAATGAGCGCCCGCTGTGTCTGCGCTCCCCAATAGCGCTCCGCCGGCGCCTCAATCGCGCCCATCGAGTCTGTTTCTCTTCGCCAGCCGGTTTGCCCCGTGCCGACAGGCAGGTTGAGGATTTCCGGCTCTTGATCTGGGATGTCCATGGGGCCTCCTTTTCCGAGTGGGGGCGCGGGGCTTACACTAAACTGAAATGCGGGGGTTTTTCGCTTCGTTGCGCTCCGCTCAGAATGACCGTGGGGAGAAACTCCGGCTCAGAATGACAGGAGGAAGATACATCGCATGCGAATCAGGCGCGCAACAACGGAATCTTTCCTCGAAACCCAAGTTCGTCCAGGTGATGCATCAAATCGGCAGGGTCCTGGTAGACGCGAAAGGCTCCCGCGCGCTCAAGTTCCTCCTGCCCGTATCCGCCTGAGAGCAACCCGACGCCTAAAGTATGCGCTCGCTTGGCAGCGAGCATATCCCAGACGCTATCGCCAATCACAATGCAGTTCGTAATGGGCGCTTTCAAACGATCAGCCGCCGCGAGGAAAAGGTCGGGGTTGGGCTTGGCGTATTGCACTTGATCTCGGGTGAGCACCGGGACTTCAGGTCCGATGGAGAGACCGGCGAGCGATTCGCGGGCGGTCTCCATGCGGCCGCTGGTTGCAATCGCGTAAGGGACGCCGGAACTGGAGAGCAGTTTGAGCAGCTCGCGAGCCCCGGGCAGCGGGCGGACATCCTTCAATCGCCGGATGTAAGCCCTGGCATGAAGTTCCTGCAGGCGCTTGACCACCTGCGGGCTGATTTCGCGGCGCGTCTCCCTGAGGAGCGCATTCACAAACAATCCGCCGCTCATCCCGATGCGGCGATGGATTCTCCAGACCGAAAGCTCGATGCCGCTCTGTTCGAGCGCTTCACGCCAGGCCAGCACGTGCTGATACACGCTGTCGATGAGGGTTCCGTCCAAATCGAAAAGGAAGGCGGGACATCCGAGCGACGTCAGATTTGCGGCTCTTTTCGCCAAAGTCTTCATGGGCTGCTTTCACGGATCATTTGCCGGCTTTCGGATCGCGGGGATCAGGAAGTGTGATTCGCGGCGCCGCGACAAATGGCCCATGCGAACCATAGCGCATATGAAAAGATCAGCAGCGCGAGAGCCACTCCCAGGGAAAAGGCAATAGAATGAACTACCTTTTCCATCAGGATGAAGAAGTCCGTAGCGATTCCCAGCCCGACCAACGCCACCGCTCCTACTATAATCCAACTGGCAAAGCGATAAAAAGCCTCCGTATGTTCTTCCCTTCGGGCAAGACGGTGGTTGGCGGGAGGAACCATGAGCAAAATGGCCGCCCTGGACTGAATCCACGGGCGGGACGCCCGTGCCACGGTTGTGCCATGGCCATCCTGGCCATGACCACACATTGTCCAGGAACGTTAGTGACACATGACTACAGGGGATTACAAATTATAGTGACGACTTCTTCTGTAGCGCCGGTGTCCCCACCGGCGTCTTTCGGCGCTGAGAGCCTGCCCTGAACGAAGTGAAGGGACAGCGCCGCTACAGCAAATAGTGTCACTATAATT
>DATGKJ010000016.1:0-3520 GCA_035294685.1 Terriglobia bacterium
GAGCGCTCCCGAAATGACTCTGATTAACATCACGTTATCCATACTTTTCCTCCAGATTTAGGATTTACAAAACTCGATCAACACGCTGCTTAAGGCCTCGTGTTGTTTAGCTTTCGAACCGAATACAAACGCGCTGGGTGACGCTCTCTAACCCTGTAGCGGCCGCGCTTTCACCGGCGAATTCGGCGGCGATGAGGACATCGCCGCTACAGTGACTGTCACTTAATCATCGAGAAGCTCTTCATCAGCGTGATGACCGCGGGCGCGACGGTTACGATAAAGATGCTCGGAAAAATGAAGAAGACCAGCGGGAGAACCAGTTTGATGGTTGTCTTTGCGGCCATTTCTTCGGCCTGCTGTCTCCGTTGTGTGCGCAAAGCGTCTGAAAAAGCTCCCAGTGACCTGGAAATAGGCGTTCCAAACCGTTCCGTTTGGATCAGCATGTTGACAAACGAGCGGACGTTTTCCACATCCACACGGTCTGCCATATTGCGCCAGGCGCCGATACGCGGATTGCCAGCCCGTTGCTCAAGATTGATTTGCAGAAACTCTTCGCTCAATTCCGGGTGGCTGACGCTCAACTCCTTGCCCACATGGACGATGGCCTGATCCAGGCCAAGGCCAGCCTCCATGCAAATAACCAGAAGGTCCAGAGCGTCAGGCAAGCTGAGCCGGATGCGCTCGCGCCTCTTCTTGATGGCCTGATTCACCCAGACATCCGGCAAAAAGAAGGCCGCAACAATCGCCAGGATAAACCAGAAAAAGACGTTGCCTTTAACCCAGAATGCAACTGCCAGACCCAACACGACCGGCAGGAGAAGCCTTACCCCAAGAAAGAGATCGACGTGCGAGCGCTTTCGGTAACCGGCCAGAGACAGGCGTCGGACCAACTCCGGGTTCGGCTCGCCTCCAAACAGGCTGCGGAACCATCCAAAGGGTTTGGCAAAACGATCAGCATTGATGCCGGTCCACCAGGTTGGCCTGGCCGTTCCCGAGGGGAGCGTACGGTCCTGCTCCGTCACTTCTGCCAGCAGGGCGCTCTCCGCAGTAGGGCGACTCAACCAGAAAAAGAGGAAGAAGAAGCCCAAAAGGAATCCGATGCCGGTAATGGCGATGAGAAGGTCCATGGATTTACACCTTGATGTTGATGATCTTCCGGATGATCAGCACTCCGATGGTCATCATACCGAGGCCCGCATAAACCAGATGCAGCCCCAGCGGATCAGAAAGCAACTTCTTCTCATAATCGTGATTGATCAGGTTGATCACGAGGAATACCAGAAAGGGCAACGTGCAAAGAATCCAACCGGTCAGCCGGCCTTGCGCCGTGTAAATCCGCAATTGCCCGCGCAGCCGGATTCGCTCGCGCATCACGGCGGACGTTTTATCGAGCACCTCCGCCAGGTTGCCTCCCGTCTCTTTCTGTATCAGAATGGCGGCGGCCAGAAATCGGACATCTTCCAACGGCACGCGTTCCACCAGATTCAAAATGGCCTCGCGGATGGGCAATCCCAGATTCTGCTGTTCAAAGACAATGCGGAATTCCGAGGCTACTGGCTCTGAAATCTCCTCCGCGACCATCTCAATGGCTGAAGTCACGGTATGGCCCGCTCTGAGCGCGCGCGACATCAGGTCAACCGTCTCAGGTAATAAAGCGTCAAAGCGCCTGAAGCGAGCTTCGCGCTTGATCCAGAGGTAGACGAAAGGCAAGGCCCCGCCGGCGATCGCGACGATCGCTAGCAGCGGCAGAATCTGAACCCAGAACTGAATCAGCCAGCCGAGGAAGACCATCGCCACGAGCGAGCCCAGTAAAAGGGCGCCAACACTCCAGTTTTGGCCGGATTGGGCAATAAAAAGCCTCAGCCGAAAGACGCCCGGAATTTGCCGAAGCAGGCTATCCAGCCACGGAATCGAGCTGAGAGCCTCCTGTTTCAGAATGCTGGCATCCCCGACGTCCACCGTATAGAGGCTTCCGATATGCTTCAGATGTCGCTCGACGTCTTCCTCAGCCTTGGAAGGCATCAGGGCAAACATCACCACGCCGAAGCACAGCAGCAGAAGCAGCAGGAAGAGAAGCAAAGGAGACATAGAGTCCTCTCTATCGCACCTCAACGGAATGCTCAAAGAGATTCGCCGGCACCGGAATGCCGGAAGCTTTCAGCTTTTCCGCAAATTTAGGCCGAATTCCCGTGGCCGTAAACGTTCCGATCACGCGGCCGTTTTCCGCGATCCCGCGCTTTTGAAACAAAAAGATGTCCTGCATGCTGACCACATCCTCGTCCATCCCCGTAATTTCGGTCAGGTGCGTAACGCGGCGCGTGCCATCGCTCATACGCGAAACCTGCACCACAATCGCGATGGCGGAAGCGATCTGCTGACGGATTGCCCTTTCCGGGAGATTCAGGTTGGCCATCAGCGCCATGGTTTCGATTCGTGAGATTGCGTCGCGCGGGCTATTGGCGTGGATGGTGGTCAGCGAGCCGTCATGGCCTGTATTCATGGCCTGCAACATATCGAGCGCTTCCTCGCCGCGAACCTCGCCCACGATGATGCGGTCGGGGCGCATGCGGAGAGAATTGATCACCAGTTGTCGCTGCTTGACGGCGCCTTTCCCTTCCACGTTCGCGGGGCGGCATTCCAGGCGCACCACGTGCTTCTGCTTGAGCTGTAATTCGGCGGAGTCTTCAATCGTGACAATTCTTTCCCGGTCTGAAATGTAGCCCGAGAGAACGTTCAGAAAAGTGGTTTTGCCGGCGCCCGTTCCGCCAGAGATTACAATGCTAAGCCGAGCTTTAATCGCGCCTTTCAATAATTCCAGCATCGGAGGCGTCAGAGTGCAGTTCGACAGAAGATCATCCGCCGTCAAAGGGGTATGGCCGAACCGGCGTATGGAAACTATCGGTCCATCAATAGCGAGCGGTGGAATAATGACGTTAACCCGCGAGCCATCCAGCAGCCGGGCGTCCACCATGGGCGACGATTCATCCACGCGCCGCCCGACGCCGGAGACGATCTTCTCAATGATGTGCATCAAATGCGCGTCATCCTTGAACATCACGTTCGTCTCTTCGAGCATTCCCGCCCGCTCCACATAGACGTGTTTATAGGTGTTCACCAGGATGTCGTTAATGGTGGGGTCCTGGAGCAGAGGCTCCAGCGGCCCCAATCCGAACACTTCGTCCAGCACCTCGCGCGAAAGCCGGTCTCGCTCCGCGCCGCTCAGCGGGACGCCCAGGTTCCCGACGAGATCCTGGATCACCGAGAAGACCTGAAGCCGGATGCGGTTATCGCGGATGTGCGCGACTTTTTCGAGATCAATCCGGCTGAGCAAATCCCGGTGCACGGAAGACTTCAGTTCCTGATAAGTCTTGAAATCCAACCCTGACTTCTTCCGGTCGTCACCCGCTCGCAACAGACTGCCTTCCGCTAATGTTGTTGCCGGGTTCATTTCCCCCATAAGTTCTCCCTGGCTTGCCGCGCCGCCTGTCAGCGACCCCACAAGCCGCGAATTCCTTTATTG
>DATGKJ010000017.1:0-3589 GCA_035294685.1 Terriglobia bacterium
GATTGGGCCGTGGTGGGAAGCTTCCGCGCCACAGGACAGGCGCTTCAGGCGCAGGCCCAGTTGCTGGACTTACATGATCTCAAGCTCTATCCCGCTATCCAGGAATCTGGCGCGCTCTCCGATATGATCAAAATTCAAACGCGCCTCGCCTGGCGGCTGCTGGCAACCCACAGTCAGGATTTCACGGTAGGAAACGAAGAGGATTTTGCCCGCCGTTTTCCGCCACTCCGCCTGGATGCACTGGAAAACTATATCCGCGGTCTGCTGGCAAGCGACGGCAAAACCAAAGTTCAATTTCTCACCGCCGCAGATCGTCTCAGCCCCGACGATCACCGCGCCGCCCTGGCGCTGGGCCAGTACTACTTTAAGCAAAAGGATTATGCCGATTCCGTCCGATGGCTTTCAAAGTTGAACGCGCAGGACTCAGATTACTATGCCTCCCTTTTTCTGAGCGGCATTGATGACTTCTTTCTCGGACACAATAAGGAAGCGGAAAACGATTTCAGAACGCTCTCCCAACAAATCCCTCTGAACGAAGTCTGGAATAATTTAGGAGTACTCGAAGCGCGCCGGGCGGACTACCAGGGCGCTCTCGCCAGCTTTGAGCGAGCATACCAGGGTGACGAAACCGATGCGGACTATGCCTTCAATCTGGGAGCGTGTTACTGCTACCTGAAGCAGTACAGTCAGGCTGCCCATTATCTTGAGCAAGCTTTGGCTCAGGATCAAGACGATCTGGGAGTACGAACGCTGCTGGCCTACGCCCTGCAACAAATGGGCAACCAAACAGAAAGCCAGGCTCAACTGCAATGGGTCGCCGAACATGATGGCAAAGCCATGGCTGACTTAAACGCCAG
Source organism: Terriglobia bacterium (assembly GCA_035294685.1). Lineage (GTDB taxonomy): Bacteria > Acidobacteriota > Terriglobia > UBA7540 > UBA7540 > RH2-MAG17b. Next base: position 858 of record DATGKJ010000017.1, read on the forward strand.
TATTTTGCCGCAGCCGCGCCTGAAGAAAACGTTCAACGGTGCGGCTTTCCGCTTGCTGGCCGTGGCCGTCAGCAACTCACTGGAAAAGGAGCTTGCCCATCAACCGCCCCAGGAACATGGACGCTTCCATCTGGCTCGCGGAGAGGAATTCATCAAAGAAGGGCGTTTCCCGGAAGCCATCCGCGAGTTGACTGAGGCTGACTCCCTTCTGCCCAACAATAGCGAAGTCTGCCTTTTCTTAGGCCAGGCTTATGAATTGTACGGAGAGCATCAAAAAGCGCTGGATGAATTCAACCGGGCCATCGCGCTCAACAACAATGCCATTACCCATCTTTGGCTGGCTCATGCTTATCTCTCGCTTCACCAACCTTCGGAGGCGCTAAGCCAGAGCCAGATGGCGCTGAGTATGGACCCGGGAAATCGGGATGCTGAAGGTTTGATTGACTCCATCGAGCGCGAGATGAAGAAGTCTTCCAAAAACCCTTGAGGCGGCATTGTCTGACCCTTCAATTCGTAATCATTCTGGCGGCAGCTCTGGGCGGCAGCCGTCCTGCAGAGAGCGCTGCTCCAAATCCTCCAGTCGTGGTGCAGATCAACCTGGATGGCATCATTCAGCCAATCAGCGCCGAATACGTTGAGCGCGGCATTGCTTATGCCAACCGCATCCACGCTCAGGCCGTCCTGCTGGAGTTGAGCACCCCGGGAGGGTTAGGGACGTCCATGCGGGGAATCATTAAAGCCATTGTCAGTTCTGAGGTCCCGGTGATTACCTATGTGGCGCCCAGCGGAAGCCGGGCAGCCTCCGCGGGATTTTTTGTGCTTCTCTCTGGCGATATTGCCGTCATGGCTCCGGGCACAAATACGGGAGCAGCCCATCCTGTACTGCTGAGCGGCGCAGATGTGGGCAAGACTGAAGCTGCGAAAATCGAAAACGATGCCGCCGCTTATATCCGCAGCATCGCCCAGCAGCGCGGGCGCAATGCCAAGCTGGCCGAAGAGGGCGTGCGCCAGAGCAAGTCTTATACCGACCAGGAGGCGCTTCAGGGTCACCTGATCGATGCAATCGCGCAAAGCCCCCAGGGCATTTTCAAGCAATTTAACGGTAAATCCATCAAGCGCTTCAACGGCAGCACGACAACTCTCGATCTCACTAACGCTCACATCGATGTGTATGCCATGAGCTCGCGCGAGCACTTCCTTTCTCAACTTGCCGATCCTAATATAGCCTTTGTATTGGGCGTCCTTGGCGCTATCCTGCTTTACTTTGAATTTACCCATCCGGGCATGGTGCTTCCGGGTATCGCCGGGGCTATCCTGGTAGTGCTGGCCCTGCTCGGTTTTCAACTGTTGCCGATTAATTATGTGGGCGTGATTCTCATCGTGCTGGCCCTGGTGCTGTTTGCCCTGGAAGCTCACGTCTCATCCCACGGCCTGCTGGCTGCCGGAGGCATCGCCGCTATGCTCTTTGGCTCGCTTATTTTGATCAAGACGCCCTGGCCGGGCGCACACATCCGCCTGACCACTTCGCTGAGCGTCACTTTGCCGCTGGCTATTATTGTGGTTCTGTTGGTAGGGGCGGCTCTGAAGGCTACACGGCAAAAGGCCATCACGGGCGCTGAAGGCATGTTGAATGCAATTGGGATTGCGCGCACCGACCTTGCCCCAGAAGGCAAAATCCTGGTGCATGGAGAACTCTGGGATGCGCGCGCTGTCGGAACAATCCTGGCCGGAGACCCGGTGAAAGTTTGCGCAATTGAGGGTTTGAAACTGGTCGTCGAGCCGGCTAAAGAAGCAAAATCCTGAACGTTGAGCCGCAATGATTACGCGGCACAATCGCGGGCTGGTATTCTATGTGGAACCCGGCTTTATATTCGTCATCATGTCGCTCGGCAACAAGCGACGTGATGATCCTGGACAAGGAGCGCCCATGGGAAGCGGATTGATTGTGATCGTGATTATCATCATCTTGTGGGTTTTTGCCTGCTTGAACGTCATGCGGGAATATGAGCGCGCGGTGGTCTTCAGATTAGGCCGAATCCAGACTCCCGATAAGGGGCCGGGGCTTATTTTCATCCTCTGGCCCATTGATAAAATTGTGCGCATCTCTCTGCGAGTGGTCGCCTGGGATGTGCCGCCTCAGGACGTGATCACCCGCGACAACGTGTCGCTCAAAGTCAACGCCGTGGTCTACTTCCGTGTCATCAGTGCTCAGAAAGCGGTGTTGGAACTTGAAAATTATCGCTACGCGATCGAACAGCTTGCGCAGACCACGCTGCGTTCCGTGCTGGGAGAAGTCGAACTGGACGACTTGCTCTCGCAGCGCGAAAAGCTCAATCTGCGCCTTCAGACGATTCTGGACGAACATACCGAACCCTGGGGCGTGAAGGTAGCCAAGGTAGAAGTGAAACAAGTCGATCTGCCGCAGGAGATGCAGCGCGCGATCGCCCGGCAGGCGGAAGCGGAGCGCGAGCGCCGGGCCAAGATCATCAATGCGGACGGCGAATTTCAGGCCGCCGAAAAATTGAAGGCCGCCGCTGTTTTGATGCAGGAAGAGCCGGTCGCCATCACGTTGCGTTACCTCCAAACGCTCACAGAGATTGGCGTCGAAAAGAACACCACGATTCTTTTCCCGCTGCCGATCGATTTACTGACCGGACTCATCAATAAGTCCGGCAAAATTGTTGGCGCTAACGGACAACCAAAGCCTGTAACCAGCGCTTCCAGCCCTCAGC
>DATGKJ010000018.1:0-9893 GCA_035294685.1 Terriglobia bacterium
TGAATCTGATGCTGGGTTGCGCGGAGGATACGGCGCTCAGATGAGGCTGGTCATCAAGATCGGAGGACAGGCGGCGGAGGATCGCAAGCTCCGCCACGATCTGGCGCGCCAGATCGCCGAACTTCGCCGCTCGGGGGAGGACGTGGTGGTGGTGCATGGCGGCGGAAAAACGCTCACGCAGGCTCTCGAGCGCATGGGAATCCCCACAGAGTTCGCTGCTGGATTGCGCGTGACGAATGCAGAGACGCGCGACCTGGCGCTGATGGTGCTTGCGGGTCTGGTGAACAAGCAGTGGGTGGCTGAGATTGAGAGCCATGGGCAGGCGGCGCTGGGAATCTGCGGCGGAGACGCGAAGTTGATGGAAGCGCGCAGGCTGGCGTTGCGGAATGGAAGCCAGAGGCGCGATCTGGGGTTTGTCGGGCGGCCCAGCAAAGTCGATCCGGCTATCCTCGAATGGGCCTTCGGAAGGCGCATGATACCGGTGGTGGCGAGCGTCGCACTGGGGCCGCGGAACGAATACTTCAACGTCAATGCGGATGATTTCGCGGCGGCGCTGGCCACGGCGCTTCCGGCGGACCGCCTGGTTTACGTGACGGAATCCGGCGGCGTCTGGGACGCGCAGAAAAGACTTCTGCCCGAGGTGCGGTTGAAGGAGATTCGCAGCATGATCCGCAAGGGGGTCGTGCGCGACGGCATGATCCCCAAGCTTCTTTCCTGCGCCCGCATCATGGCCGGCGAAGTGAGTGAGATCGATATGATCTCCCCCGCTTCCTCCAACAGCCTGCTGCGCGTTATTCATAGCCGCGAGCGCGCGGGCACGCGGATCGTCAGGTGAGGCGGAGCGGCAACTGAACGGGCTGTCATGCCAGGCGCCATCATTACCACGCAAGCGGGAATCCAGCGACCTTGCATGCAGGGCGAACCTGATGAATTACGAAGAGATTAAAGAACTCGAAAGCCATGTTCTGATTCCCACCTATGAGCGGCTGCCGATCTTGGCCGTGCGGGGCGAGGGTTGTTATCTTTATGACGATCGTGGGAAGAGATATACGGACTTTCTGGGCGGCCTTGCGGTGAATGCTCTGGGCTACGGGCAGCCGGAGATCATGGAAGCGCTGCGGGATGAATCCGAGAACGTCCTGCATGTTTCCAATCTTATTTATCACCGTTATCAGGGGCCGCTCGCAGAAAAGCTGGCGCGGCTTGCGGGTCTGGATCGCGTGTTCTTCGGCAACTCGGGCACCGAAGTGACCGAGGGCGCTCTCAAGCTGGCGCGCGCCTATGCGCGGCGGCGTCATCCGGCGGAGCCGTTTGAGAAATATGAGATTCTGGCGGTCGAAAACTCGTTTCATGGGCGCACATTGGGGGCGCTGGCAGCCACCTGGCCGGAGAAGTATCGCAAGCCATTTGAGCCGCTGACACCGGGGATCAAGTTTGTGCGACTCCACGACGTGGATGACCTTCGGGCAAAATTCACGCCGCGCGTGGCGGCCTTTCTGGTTGAGACCATTCAGGGCGAAGGCGGCGTGGTTGAGATGCGGGAGGAGTTCCTGAAGGCGGCGCAGGAACTTTGCCGGGAAAATGACGCTCTGTTCATCTGCGATGAAATTCAGTGTGGGCTGGGCCGGACAGGGCGCATGTTTGCTTACGAACGGTTTGGCCTCAAACCCGACGTAGTGCTTGTGGCAAAGCCCCTGGCGGCGGGTCTGCCGCTTGCGGCGATGATTGCCCGGGATGAAGTGGCTAAAATTTTCAGTCCTGGGATGCATGGCACGACTTTTGGGGGAGGTCCGCTGCAATGCCGGCTGGCTTTGAAGGTGCTTGAAATCCTGGAACGGCCGGGATTTCTGGAACACGCGCGCGAAGTGGGCGCTTATTTCCGAAAGCGCCTGGAGGATTTAAAGCAGGAATTGCCGGTGATTCGTGAAGTGCGTGGCGAGGGTCTGATGCTGGCGGTGGAACTCACCGTGCCGGGCAAGAATATTGTTCGTCAGGCGCTTGAGGCGGGCTTCCTGATCAATTGCACACAGGAAAAGGTTTTACGTTTCTTACCCCCGCTCATTGTGGAGCGGCATCACATCGACGAGCTCATTGCGGCTTTGAAGCCGCTGCTGGCCGGTCTTATGGAGGAGGCTCGGCAGGAGGTACATGCATGACACCCGTGTTGACTCAGATTGAGGCGCAGGAAAAACTCAGCGTTCAGGACCTGATCGCTGAGCGCGATTTAACCCGCGGCGACGTTGAATTGATCTTTTCTCTGGCCGAGCGGGTAAAAAGATCGCCGGGCGCTTACGCCCGCGCCCTTCAGGGCAAGCAGTTGGCGATGATCTTTGAGAAGCCCTCGCTCCGCACCCGAGTCACGTTTGAGGTGGGGATGACGAGCATGGGCGGCTACGCCGTGTACCTGGACCATGCCAAACCCCGGCTGGGCGAGCGGGAATGCATCAAGGACATTGCCCGGAACCTGGAACGCTGGGTGCACGGCATTGTGGCGCGAACGTTCTCTCACGAATCCGTGCTGGAACTGGCGGAAAATGCTTCAATTCCGGTCATCAACGGACTGACGGACCTGCTTCATCCGTGCCAGGCATTAGCGGATTTCTTTACGCTGGAGGAAAAGTTTGGACGCTTGAAAGGCCTGCGAGTGGCTTTTGTCGGCGATGGGAATAACGTCTGCAACTCGCTGATGATGCTGGCGGCGAAACTGGGCGTTTCCCTGCGCGTCGCCACGCCGGTCGGCTTTGAGCCTAAGCCTGAGATGGTGGAGGATGCGCAAGCTTGCGCTGTGGGCACAGGAGCCTCGATTCAATTCTTCCGCGATCCGGTGGAAGCCGTTGAGGGCGCCCAGGCAGTCTATACCGATGTCTGGGCCAGCATGGGGCAGGAATACGCCGCTCATCTGCGCGCGCAGGTGTTCGCCCCTTATCAGGTGACCGAGAGCCTGATGAAGGCGGCTGGGCGGGATTCAGTATTCATGCATTGTCTTCCGGCGCATCGGGGTCAGGAAGTGACGGATGCGGTGATTGACTCACCCAGGTCCATCGTCTATGATCAGGCCGAAAACCGCCTGCACGTGCAGAAGGCCATTTTGCTGCTATTATTGCAGGATAACCCCTCGTGAATTGAGGCATCAGCTTTCAGCCATCAGCGGTCAGCAGAAGCTGATCTTCCGCTGTTCCTGCTGAAAGCTGATAGCTGACCGCTGAAAGCTTTTTTATGACCATTCGCAAAGCCGAACTCCGGGACGTGCCCGCTATCTTTGAGATGATTAATCATTATGCGGCTGAGAAGATCATGCTTCCGCGTCCGCTGACGGATCTCTATGAATCTGTGCGGGAGTTTCTGGTGGCGGAGGATGAAGATGGCCAGGTGTTGGGCTGCGGAGCGCTGAAGTTCTATAATGCAGAACTGGCTGAAGTGCGCTCGCTCTGTGTGGCTCCGGGAACCCAGCACCGCGGGATGGGCCGCGCCCTGGTTGAGCGCGTGCTGGCGGAAGCGGAAAGCTTTGGACTGAAAACCGTTTTTGCGCTGACGCTGGCCCCTGAATTCTTCCTGAAATGCGGCTTCCGCGAAGTTGCCCGCGAGCGCTTCCCGATGAAGGTGTGGCGCGATTGCCTGCGCTGTGACCGCTACTTCCACTGCCACGAAAAGACTGTGTGCCTCGATTTGCCGCGTCCTTCTGAGAAACCTGCCGAGGTTCAGGCTGAACCCGCCGAAATCTCGGCCTGATGAGGCTCCTTCCTTTCCTGTTCTCCCAGCAACATCGCCTCGGAACGTCATATGTGGCGCGGTCTTGAGTAATCTGGTAGCATTTCACCCTGGCCTTTTCCGGCCAAGAAGATCATCTTTCCGAATTGAAGGTGACGGGTTTATGCGTCGTTCGACTCTCTCGCGGAAGAGCGCCCGCTTATGCGCTCTGGTCATCGCAGCGTTCCTGAGTCTTGCAACTTTCAGTTGCTCCAGGGGCAATCAATCCAAAACTTCCAGCACGGTCACGGTTCCGGCCGCTCCGGCATTTAATATGAAGAACCTTGATCCCAAGGTGAAGCCGTGCGCGAACTTCTACGAATACGCCGACGGCGGCTGGATGGCGGCGAATCCGATTCCTCCCGCCTATCCCGCCTGGGGCGCCTTCAACGAATTGGCTGAACGGAACCGCGAAATTCTGCGGAAGATTCTGGAAAAGGATGCGGCGGATAAGAGCGCGCCCAAAGGCTCCAACACCCAGAAGCTGGGCGACTTCTACGCAAGCTGCATGAATGAGAAAGAGGTTGAGGCGGAAGGCGCCAAACCGCTGGATTCAGAATTCGAGCGGATTAACCAGATTCACGATCAAGCGAGCCTGCAGGCGGAGATTGCGCGCTTGCAGGGCATGGGAGTGAACGCGCTATTTGCGTTTGGCTCCGAGCAGGACTTCAAGAATAGCGAAATGGTGATTGGCGACGCCGAGCAGGGCGGGCTGGGGTTGCCGAACTGCACCTACTACACGAAGCAGGATCCGAAGTCAAAGCAGATTCGCTCCCAATACGTGGATCACGTTGCCAAGATGTTCGAGTTGCTGGGCGACAAGCCCGACGTGGCCTCGTCGGAAGCGCAGGCGGTGATGAAGCTCGAAACCGAACTCGCCAAGTCCTCCATGACTCCTGTTCAGTTGAGAGATCCGAAGGCAGTTTATCACAAGATGACTCTGGCGCAACTGAACCTGGTGACGCCGCAATTCTCCTGGAGCACTTACTTTCACGAAGTGGGGCATCCGAATCTTGATTCCATCAATGTGGGCCAGCCCGAATTTTTTAAAGAGGTCAATAAAATTCTGGCCAGCGCGCCGCTCGCCGATTGGAAAACCTATCTTCGCTGGCACTTGATTGACGCAGCGGCTCCCTATCTTTCCAAGCCCTTTGTGGATGAGAATTTCAACTTCAATGGGCGTATTCTGACCGGCACTAAGGAGATCCTGCCGCGCTGGAAGCGGTGTGTGGCGGCCACGGACCGGGGGCTGGGTATGGCTCTGGGAGAGCAATACGTACAAGTGGCTTTCCCTCCCTCCGCGAAAGCGCGCGCCATGGCCATGGTAGACAATCTCATCAAGGCGCTGCGAAGCGATATCTCCACACTCAGTTGGATGGGGCCGAAAACGCGCGAGCAGGCCATTGCGAAGCTCCAATTGGTGATGAAAAAGATCGGCTATCCGACCAAATGGCGGGATTATTCTGCGCTCCATATCGCGCAGGGTCCCTATGTGGAAAATGTTTTTCAGGCAGATTTATTTGAATTCCATCGCGATTTGAACAAGATCGGCAGGCCCGTGGACCGCACGGAATGGGAAATGACGCCTCCTACCGTGAACGCCTATTACGATCCTTCGATGAATGAGATTGTGTTTCCCGCCGGCATTCTTCAGCCGCCTTTCTTCAACCCTGACGCTGATGACGCTGTCAACTATGGCGCGATGGGCGCGGTGATTGGACATGAAATGACGCATGGTTTTGACGATGAGGGCCGTCAGTTTGATGCGCACGGCAACCTGGTGAACTGGTGGACGCCTGAGGATTTGAAACGCTTCCAGCAGCGGGCTGAGTGCGTCGAGAAGCAGTTTGACGGCTACGTCGTCGAGGATCATCTTCATGAGAACGGCAAGCTGGTGCTGGGCGAGAGCATTGCCGATTTGGGCGGCCTGACAATTGCTTATGCCGCCTTCCAGCAAACGCCGGAAGCAAAGTCGCAGACGAAGATTGACGGCTTCACCCCCGACCAGCGGTTTTTTCTGGGCTACGCGCAGATCTGGGCCGAAAACATACGACCGGAGTTTGCGCGCCTGCTGGTCTCGGTGGATCCGCACCCCATTCCGCGCTTCCGCGTGAACGGACCGCTTTCGAATATGCCGGCTTTTGCCGAGGCCTGGGATTGCAAGCCGGGCGACGCCATGGTGCGGCCGCCGCAGGACCGGTGCAAGATCTGGTAAGAAAATCAGGCGGCAATTTCTGACGAGCGGACCGCTCCGGGAGGCAGCGGGTGTACATACCGGAATATTATCGTATCAACGATCGCGCGGCTGCGCTGGCGTTCATGGAGGCGAATCCGTTTGCGATATTGGTTTCCGCTTCCGGGGGCGTTCCCTTTGCGACGCACATTCCGGTGCTGGCGGACGAGCGTGAAGATCATCTCATCCTGATTGGGCACGTAGCGAAAGCGAATCCCCACTGGCAAATGTTGGAGCAGGAGCGGGAATCGCTGGTGATCTTTCATGGTCCTCATGCCTATATCTCACCCAGCCTGTACGAGAGCCGCGAGAGCGTTCCCACCTGGAACTACGCTGCCGTCCATGCTTACGGTCGCGCGACTGTGCTGAGAGAAGCCGAGCGTTTGGAAGAAATACTTGTCGAGACCATTCAGACATTTGACCCGCCATATCTCGATCAATGGCTTGCCTTGCGGAAGGAATATCGAGCGCGGATGCTTGGTCAGATCGTCGGTTTTGAAATCGCTGTCACGAGGCTGGAAGGAAAATTCAAGCTGAGTCAAAACCGTTCAAAACAAGACCAGGCAAGCGTGATGGAGTCTCTCGAAACGAGCGAAGATTCATGGGTCTCCGGTATTGCGCGACTCATGAAAGATCAGGGCCTGGGTTTGTGATATCGAGTCAATGAATCAATTCCACCCGGAGGGGCAGAATCAGCCTTGCCTCTGCGCCTTGCCCCGAAGGGCGATTTTTCAATGAGAGCGTGCCGCCATGAGCTTCGGCAATCTGGCGGCTTAAGATCAGGCCAATGCCGACGCCACCCGGCTTCGTGGTGAAGAAGGGGACGAAAAGGTTGCCGGGGTTGGAAATTCCGGGGCCATCGTCTTCCACCCATACCTCAAGATTGGCGCCGTTTTTTTTCCAGCCAACCCGCACGCCGCCTCCGGATTCAAGCGCGGCGTCCGCAGCGTTCCGCACCAGATTAATCAGAAGTTGTTCCAGTTGATCGCCATCCGCAGAGATGGTCACGTCAGGCCCTGGGAGCACAGCAACCGGAAGCCGGGTTTCAAGACCCGCAACGCGGCGAACCCAGGGGCCCACTTCGAGCGGCTGGAAGGTGGGCTTGGGGAGCCGCGCCAGGCAGGCGTATGCGCCGGTGAAGCGGCTCAGAGCTTCCGCTCTTCCGCCAATCACGCGCAGGCTGCGTTGCATATCCTCCTCCCAGTCGGCGGGCCGTGGGGCGCGTCCCAGAAGTTTTTCCAGGCTCCCGGCCATCGACTTGATCGGCGCAAGCGAGTTGTTGATTTCATGGCCCAGCACACGGACCAGGCGCTGCCAGGCTTTGAGTTCCTCTTCGCGCAGAGCGCGGCTGAGGTTTGTAATCACCAGCAGTTGCATCGGCAGCCCGCCCTGGCGGAAATCGCTGCGGCTTACGCCCCATCGCGCCGTCACGTCCGGTTCGCCGGGAAAAGCCCTTTCAAAGATGCGCTCGCCCGGACGCGGCCCGCTCTGAAGGCATGAGCTTAATCCCAGTTCGGCAGCGGTTGAACCCAGCAGTCTTTCAGCCGGCTGCGCCAGCAGACGCTCGCCGGCGCGGTTCACCAGGCGCAGTCGCTCGCTTGCATCAAACGCGAAAACGGCCACATCGATCTCTTCCATGACTTTGCGAAGCAGAGTCGTGGCTTCGAGCGCATCGAGGCGTTGTTCCCGCAGCGTATTGATCAGAAGATTGGCTTCCCGCATCACCTCGCCGAGCGGATCGTCGCCGCGCGTCGCGCGGGCGCGAAGGGAGTAATCGCCTTCGCGCAGCGCCGACAGTAGATTGGAAAGGGTGTGCAAAGGAATCTCGACGCGCGGGCGCAAAGCAAGAGAGATTCCCAGCCAGCAGCCCGTCATGAGGATGGTGAGCGTCCATTGAGTCTGTGAGGAATAAGGTCCGCTCCACAAAAGAACCAGCGCCACAATCAAGGCAGGAAGACCCGCCAGCAACGCCATGCCGATAATGCGCCGCACGAACGTGAGCCTTCTAACGCGCGCGTTGGTCTTGGAATCGCGGGCCATCAACGCCACCCTGCGAGCGATGGCTGAATCGCTTCGTGGAATCATTTTAATCACATCAGGCATTAAAGGCGCGAACCGTGGCAGAAATATGACTGGTCATGTGTCCAGTCATCGGTTAGAATCATCCCATGGAAACTAAAACGAAAACGCTAAGCGCCAGCGAGTTCAAGACCAGGTGTCTGAAGATCCTGGACGAACTTGAGCCGCAAGGCATTATCATAACCAAGCGCGGCCAGCCGATTGCAAAGGTCTTGCCCATGCGTCGCGTGCAATTTCAGGAGCTCTACGGGTCGATGAAGGGCAAGATCAAAGTTAAAGGCGACATTTTCTCGACGGGCATCAAGTGGAACGCTGAATCCGGCCGATGCTGAATCTTGACACTCACATTCTGATTTACTTTCTCGGCGGCGAACTGACCGCGCGCGAACAGGATTTGATGGCGAGGGACGACTGGGCTATTTCCGACATTGTCCTCTGGGAAATGGCAAAGCTCGCCGAGCGCGGCAGGGTGGAATTGGATTTTGACAGCGCGGAGTTCCGCTTGCTGTACCGTTCGCTCAACGTGATTCCTATCACCCCTGAAATTGCCCGCGCGAGCATCCGTATGGACTTTTCCTCTGATCCTGCGGATGAAATCATCGCCGCCACAAGCCTTGTGGAGAAGATTCCTCTTCTCACCCGCGACCGCCGGATCTCGAAGTCGGGCATCGTCCTGTTCGCCCACTGAAGGAATCAACGAGGGAGAGACGAGAGACGAGTGACGAGTAAAGAGCGATCAGCGATCGGGCAGTGGCCAATGCGTTGCGCTTGGCAGCGGATGGCTGGCAGCCGACCACTGATCGCTCTTCCTGATGCCTGACACGTGCAATCCGGCGCCTAATCTTCACTGCCTTTCATCCCATATCTTTCCAGCCTGCGATAGAGCGCGCTGCGGCTCAGCCCCAGAGCCTGCGCCGCCTGACTGATGTTGCCTTGAAAGCGCTCGAGCGCCTTCCGGATGAGAAGTCTTTCCGCTTCTTCGAGAGGCATTTCCTCCAGATGCGCGCGCGTGGATTCCGAGGGCTGAAGGCCAAGGTCTCGAACGCTCACCGTATTTCCCTGCGCCATCAGGACGGCGCGCTCAATCGCATGATTGAGTTCGCGGACGTTGCCGGGCCAGGAGTAGGTCTTCAGCGCCTGCTCTGCGGCGTAATCGAAGCCTGACAGAGGGCGACGATAGCGGCCGCTATATCGGCTGAGAAACGAGAGAGCCAGCGGCAGAATGTCTTCCCGACGCTCTCGCAAAGGCGGGATGTGAATCTCAATGGTATTCAGGCGAAAGAGCAGATCTTCGCGGAAGCGGCCCGCGGCCACCTCTTCGCGCAAGTCGGCGTTGGTGGCGGCGAGCAGCCGCACATCGACGCGATGCGTTTTGGAGGAGCCCAGGCGCTGCACCTCGCCTGTCTCGATGACGCGCAGGAATTTTGCCTGCTGGTTCAGAGGCACGTTGGCAATTTCGTCCAGAAAAAGCGTGCTTCCGGAAGCCATCTCAAAGCGTCCCACGCGATCGGTCTTCGCGTCCGTAAAGGCGCCCTTGACGTGACCGAAAAGCTCGCTCTCGAAGACTCCCTCGGGGATGCCTCCGGCATTCACGATGATCATGGGTTTTGAGGCGCGCTGGGAAAGCGCATGCAGGCTTCGCGCCACCACCTCTTTCCCCACGCCGTGTTCTCCGGTGATGAGCACATTCGCGTCCGAGGGGGCAACGCGCTCGACCAGGGCCAGCACGCTCTGCATGGCCGGAGATTTGGCCACGATGGAAGGTTGCGCCTCGGCGCGCAGAAGGCGATTCTCAGCCTCCAGGCGCTGCCCTTCGCGCAAGGCCCGGCTGAGT
>DATGKJ010000019.1:0-11011 GCA_035294685.1 Terriglobia bacterium
AGTCGAGGCCCATTTCTCCCAGGGCCAGGAATTTGGGATGTCGGGCGAACTGCCGCAATTCGTTCAATGCACTTGCCAGGAAATGGCGGGCCTCATGAGGATGAATGCCCGCCGCCGCGTAAGCTCCGTCCTGCTGCTCGGCAAGAGTCAAAGCTTTTCCTGTTTCCGGATAGCTCGCGCCCGTTCCGATCACCACAAAACTCTGCACGCCCGCCGCGCGGGCGCGCTCAATCACTTGTTCCCGGTCAGAGTCAAAATCAGAATCGGCAAGGTGACAGTGGGAATCCAGTAGAAATTGCGTCATTTGTTCATTGAGTCATTCAATCATTGGGGCAGGCAAATGATTCAATTATTTCAGCTTCGCTCCGTTCGGCACGTCCTCGCGAAACGTGGCAAGGATTGGGCGGCCGCTTTCGCCCACCGATGCCGCGACGATCATGCCATTCGATTCCACACCGCGCATCTTGCGGGGCTGGAGATTGGCCACAATCACCACTTTCATCCCAACGAGCTCTTCCGGCTTGTAATATTCCGCGATGCCCGCGCACACTTGTCGCACTTCGGTTCCAATATCGACTTGCAGCTTCAAGAGTTTGGTCGCGCCCGCGATCGGCTCGGCTGAAACGATGGTTCCCGCGCGCAGATCGACTTTGGCGAAGTCGTCGATGGTGATTTTTTGCCCTTCGGAATCTGAAATTTTCGATTCGGCCTTGACCGGCGTTTGCGGCTTCCGTCCACTCGAGGATTCCACAATTGCCTCCTTCGCTTTTTCCCCTTTCACGCGGTCTTCTTCCGCAAGCTCGCGCAGCCGGGCGAGCGTCTTCTCTTTATCAAGGCGGGGAAAGATGGGCACGGGCTTGCCGACTTTTGTGCCGGGCTTGAGTCCGCCCCATTTCAAATCATCCAATCTCTGATCTTCGATGCGGCCTTCGCAGCCAAGCTGACCCCAAATCCTGCGAGTGCTCTCCGGAAGGACAGGATACAGCAGGGTTGTCATAGTGCGGACAAGGTCGGCTGCCGTATAGAGCACAACATGCAACCGCGCCAAGTCTTCGCTCTTCTTCGACTCGGCGAGTTTCCAGGGCTCCTGTTCCACCAAATAACCATTGACCTTGGAAATCCCACTCCAGACGAGTACCACACCAAGCGCCAAGTCGAAACTATCTAGCGCCGTCCTGTACCATTCACACAAGCCCGATTTAGTTGCGGCCGTGCCCCCGCTTTCCTGAGCCTCTTTCAAGTGCGCCAATTGTCTACCGCGAAAAAACGGCTCGAGAGGTTGCAGGGGAGCCTGCCCAACTTGGCCGCGAAAAAAATCGATCTTTAGCTTGTTCTCCTCGCTAACGTTAGCCGGGCTGCTCTCCGCCTTCGGAACGCGTCCCCCGCAGTAGCGGTCAATCATTGCCACAGTTCGGTTGGCCAGATTTCCCAGGTCATTTGCCAGGTCCGAGTTATATCGCTGAATCAGCCCTTCATAAGAAAAGCTTCCATCCTGCCCAAACGGCGTATCGCGCAGCAGGTAATAGCGCAGCGCGTCGCTGCCCGGCGCGCTGAACTCCTCGAACGCCTTGATAATCGGCTCGGGATAGACCACGTTGCCCTTCGACTTGCTCATCTTGTCCTGCTCGTAGTAAATCCAGCCATGGGCGAAGATGGTTTTGGGCAGGGGCAAGCCAGCAGCCCACAGGAATGCGGGCCAGTAGACGGCATGGAAGCGCAGAATATCTTTGCCGATCATGTGCACATCGGCGGGCCAATACTTCTCAAAGTCTTTGCTTCGCTTCTCGCCCGCAAAGCCAATGCCCGTCAGGTAGCTGGTGAGCGCATCGTACCAGACGTAGACCACCTGGTCGGGATCGTCCGGCCACGGGATGCCCCATTTCAGCCGTCGGCGGCTGATGGAAATATCGCGCAGGCCGCTTTTAACGAAGCTCTTCACCTCGTTCATGCGGAAGTCAGGCTGTACGAAATCACGATGATCTTCGTAGTGCTTCAGCAAACGCTCCTGAAATGCCGAGAGCTTGAAAAAGTAATTCTCCTCACTGATCAGTTCCGCCGGTCGTCCGCAAATGTCACAGTTCACGGGTTCAGGACTATCGGAAACGTAGCGCTCGTCAAAAACACAATAGCGGCCTTCGTACTTCTTCTTCTCGATGTATCCCGCTTTCTTGGCCTGCCGGATCATCCACTGAACGGATTTTACGTGATCGGGATTTTGCGACGTATGGACAAAAAGGCGTTTTATGGCCGGGACGGCTTGTTCCATTGATTCATTGGGCCATTGATTCGATGATTCAATCGATTGAAATTCTCCCAGGCCAAGCGTCCGCCACAGTTCTTTAAAGAGTTCGCGCTTTTCGGCCACAAACTTTTCCACCGGCACGCCCGCCTCGTCTGCCGCGCGCTGGAGTTTTTCGCCGTGCTCATCGGTGCCGGTAAGAAAAGCCACATCGTAGCCGCACATGCGCTTGTACCGAGCGATGGCATCGCAGGCAATGGTGGTATAGGCCGAGCCGACGTGGGGCCGGGCGTTGGGATAGTAGATGGGAGTGGTGATATAAAATTTTTTTATTTGATTCATTTATTCATGGACTCAACGAACCGATGGCTCAATGAATCAACCGGTAGGCCGCTTGTGCCGCCAGCATCACTTCCTTGAGCGGCACAGACTTTTCTTCCGCCAGGCGGCGGCAGTCATCGTACTCGGGAGCAGCGTTGAGCACGCGGCCATCGCGGCGAGCAACTTTCACGCGCACCGGGCCGTAGGCGGTTTCAACGCTCACGATCTCGCGGTCGAGCACGAGTCGGCGCGCTTCGTGGATGCGCGCGCCCAGCGTCGTGGTTTGCTCAAAAAGCAGCTGCGCAAGAGCTTCAGCTCGGTCGGGCGGCGAAAGCACGGTGACTTCAAGGGCCGGGCGATTCTTTTTCATCTGAATCGGACTGCACGTCACATCCAGGGCGCCCGCGGCGAGCGCCCGCTCTGCAAAATAGCCGAAAAGCTGGGGATTCATATCATCCAGATTGGCCTGGATGACGGAAATTACGTCGTCCGCCGCGCCGGATGTTCCCATCCTTTTCCCGATGAAAAGGCGAGCTAAATTGGGATGGCCCTTAAAATCGTGCGTGCCGGCGCCATAGCCGATGCTCTCGATTCGGAACGGCGGCATGGGGCCAAAGTGCGTGGCCAACGTCGAAACAATCGCCGCGCCGGTTGGCGTGACGAGTTCTGCTTCGATGCCCGTGGAATAGACCGGCAACCCTCGCAGCAACTCCGCGGTGGCCGGAGCGGGCACCGGCAGCGTTCCATGCGCCGCCTGAACGCGTCCGCTGCCCACATTCAGCGGCGAGCAGATCAGTTCTGAAATCCCCAGCCGCTCAAGCCCCGCGCAGACGCCTGCGATATCCAAAATGGCGTCCATCGCTCCCACTTCGTGAAAGTGAACGGCGGTGGGCGGTTTGCCGTGGAGCTTTCCCTCGACTTCCGCCAAGCGGCGAAAGATGGCAAGTGTCCGTTCTTTGACCGAGGGCGACAGCTTGCTCGGCTCGATGAGACTCTCAATATGATGCAGATGCCGCTCAGGTTGTTTCGGCGGAATGGTAATTTCCACATAAGTTCCGGCAAGCCCCGAACGGAGCACCCGCGAAGTTTTGAATTCGTAATCTCCCAGCGGGATCTTGTGGAGTTCCACCAGCAAGTCGTCGAGTGGCAGCCCCGCATCAAGCAACGCGGCAAGAAACATATCTCCGCTGATTCCGGAGGAAGCGTCGAGATAAGCAATTTGCCTCACATCATGTTGGCCGGAGTCGGTCATGCAGTTATACTCCGTCGCGCGGACGGTCCTCGCGCACCCACAAGGTGTCCTGAACCGGTTCGCCGTCGCATTCAATTTCAAGCACCGTCGCAAGATCATCCGGCGCCTTTTTGGGCAAGCCGGTAAACTTGGCCTGGAATTCAGTCTGCTCCACTTTCACCGGCTGTCCGGTGGTCATGATCCGGGCCGAGTTCACCTTGGTTTTCAAGCCGCCGATCGCCACATACTCTCCCGGCCAGAAATAGACGTGCATATAAAGCGTGTTGCCCTTGCGCGTGAATGCGGCGTAAGTGGAGTTCCTTACCTGGCAAATGTCCGAGCCGTAAATCGCATTCCCGTGCTTTTCCATCCATTTTCCGACAGCCGTCAGAATGCGCACCGAAGGTTCAGGAATGGAACCGTCGCCCATCGGCCCGATGTTCAGCAGATAGTTCCCGCCTCCCTGCGAGCAATGGATGAGATCGCGCACAACGGTTTTGGGGCTTTTCCAATCGTCGTCCCCCTTGTTGTAGCCCCAGCTATCGTTCATGGTCATGCAGGTTTCCCAACCGCGAGTGTCTCCTTTTTTCAGCGGCCCGCCCACGTGCTGCTCAGGGGTTGAGAAATCGCCCGGAAGCTCGTTGCGATTATTTACGATGATATCCGGTTGCAGGTCAAAAACCATGCGATTCATTTTGGACGACTCCCAGCCTTTCGCGTCCAGCGGCCAGGCCACGTCATACCACAGAATATCAATTTTGCCATAGTGGCTCATCAAGTCGCGGATCAGCCCATGTGTGTAATCCACGAAGCGCCTTCGCGCCGCCTCATCGTGCGCGCAACGGGCTCCGTCAGGGTGATGCCAATCCATCAGAGAATAATAGAAGCCCACTCGCATGCCTTCGCCGCGCGCCGCCTCAACATACTCTTTAACCAAGTCGCGCCCGGGCCCCTGCTTGGGCGCGCAATAAGTCGTCAAGTCTGTTGCAAAGTTACAGAAGCCTTCGTGGTGCTTGGTGGTCATCACCATGTATTTCATCCCTGCCTGCTTCGCAAGCCTGGCCCAGGCTTTAGCGAAGCCCGGCTTCGGCTTGAACTGCTGGTCAAGTTTCATGTATTCGACCACCGGGATGCCCTCTTCCTCCATGGCCCATTCGTGCCGGCCCAGCACGCTGTAAAGGCCAAAATGGATGAACATCCCGAAGCGCGCCTGATGCCACCAGGCCATTCTTTGTTCACGGTTAGGAGGAGTGCTGAATTCCGTAGTCTCAGTGGGGTTTGTGCTGGTTGTGGGATGCTCTGGAGCCGATTTGCAGGCAAAGTTCATTCCTGCAATTCCCAGGGCGGCTGCCCCGGCGCCCATTAATTTAAAGTAGTCTCGCCTGCTGATCTCTGCCATTGGGTTTCTCCTCAGCGGATTTTTGATTTCTTAATGTTCAATTACTGAAACCGAAGATTAAATCATAGCATAGGACTTGTTGCCAGGGAACTTTGTCGAGACACGGCAGGGTTAAATTCTTCAGTGGAGCAAACACGGCTTGCCGCAAATCCCCAATCGGGAATCGAATGTTATCTTTCCAACTCCTTGTGTTTCCAGCACATCGTTGGTTCGCTTTCATCCGCTCCAGGCCTCCCCATCGTAGCCCCGCACCGGGCGCGCCCGCCGCGTCGGAGTGAGCTTCGGAGATCGGCCTGAACGGGGTCGGTAGCTATCCTTCGTTTTCATTGCGGCTTCAGCATAGCAGAGCGGGCAGCGCGGAGGGAGACGGATGAGACATTTGAGACGCTTTTCTCGCTTCGGCGCCGGTCGCGTGGACCACCGCCTTCGGCTCCTCCCGATGACAGTTTGGGCGGGTTTTTCACCCGGTTGTTGACTGTCGGAAGAGTTTTGAAACGGCTTGTAGTAACTTGAGAGATCTCTCGGCGCCTTCGGCTTGTCGGGATGATGGACGGCGGGGGCAGCAACCTGCCAAGCTCAGGGGTCAATTAACGTCCGTAGCCTTTCGGGACGCAGATTGGAGAATTTCCATCGCCTTCAGGGCATCCGAATCTTCAGGGTTCAGCCGCAGCGCTGCGCGCAATTCCCGCTCGGCATTGGCGATATCGCCCTTCCGCGAATAGATCAATCCCAGATTCTTGTGGAGCGTTTCGCCCTGTGGGCAGTTCCCGCAAAGCTTCAGCGCCTGCTGAATATCGGTAATGGCCTGCGTCCAATTGTGTGCGTTTGCCGCCTCCAGGCCAAAATTGCCAAGCGTTTGAATGCGGTCGGTGAGCAATTGCCGTCTTTGGAGATCCTGAAAGCGGTCCATGTAGAATTTGGCATCCGGGTCGCCTTCTTTGCTGAAGACCTGCGCCAGGCTGTAGAGGGCTTTTGTGTTGTCCGGGTTCGCCTGGAGCGCCAGTCGCCAGTGGTCGATCGCATCCTTCTGCTTTCCCAGATCCTGCAAGTTCCGCCCCAGGATATATTGCGCGTCCGAGTCGGCTGGATTGAGCGCCACAACCTTCTCCAGAATTGCCGTTGAGCGCCGGAGATGATGCGACTGCCTTTCAAGCTCTGCCAGGAGATAGAGCGCCGGACCATAATTGGGCTTCAGCGCGCAGGCGGTCTCGAGCTCACGCCGGGCTTCATCAAGGCGGCCCAGAGTTGAGAGCGCTCGCGCCTTGTTATAGTGCGCTGCCGCATATCGGGGATTCAGCCGGGTTGCCGCTGAAAACTGATTGAGGGCCTCCTTGATCTGATGATTATCCGCCAGCGCAATGCCCAGGTTGACGTGAGCAGGAGCCGAGTTGGGCTGCATTTGAAGGACTTTTTGGAAGATGGGAATTGCTTCCCTTGTATGGCCTTCCTTCACAGTGGCCTCGCCCAGGGCGGTATAGGCTGCCGTCAATTTTGGCGAAAGCTGGATGGCCTTTTGGAACAATTCCGAGGCCCGATAATAATGGCCCTGGCTGGCCAGCACAATGCCCCAGTTCATGAAAGCCTGCGCGTACTGCGGATTATTCTGGGTGGCCTGGCGGAACAGGTTAATGGCTTCGCTGCCCTTTCTCTCGCGGGTGTAGAGAACGCCAAGATTATTCTGTGCTTCGGCAAACTGCGGATCAATATCGAGGGCGGTTTTGAATTCCCTTTCCGCTTTCTGGAGCTTGCCGTCGCCGAGATAAGAGAGGCCGAGATCGTTATGAGCCCGCGCAAGATTGGGGTCCAGTTGCACGGCTTTAGCCAGCTCGCGTTCCACGCCCGCGCGATCCCCCAATTCTGAAAGCGCCAGCGAGTAGTTATAGTGCCATTGCGCATTAGTCGGATCGAGCGCCACCGCCTGCGCATAGGCGTGGGCGGCTTCACGGTATCTCCCAGCTTTCAGGTCCGCATTGCCCTGGTCATTGAGCAATCCGGCCTTCTCTTTCTTATCTTTTTCGATTTTCAATTGCTGAAAGGCCTGGAACTTCTCTCGCGCTGCCTGCGGATTCTTCTGCTTGGCAAGAAGCAACCCCAGTTCGTAGGTTGCTTCGGCGGAGTCGGGCTTGAGTTTTTTGGCTTCCTGAAGTTCGTGAATGGCTTTTTGGGTCTGTCCCAGCCGTACAAGTGAGAAGCCCAGATTATAGTGTGCGTCATAGCTCTTGGGATCGAGCTCAACAGCGCGTTCAAGAACCTGCGCCGCACGCTGAAACTGGCCGAGCTCTCGATATGCCTGGCCCAGCACATCAAAGCCCGCTGCATCGCGCGGACTCTCTTGGGTGTACTTTAAAGCGTAGGGAATCGCTTCCTGCGCCTGGTTGGTAATCAGGAGCGCCTTAGCCAGGGAGAGGCGCGCTTTTGCATTGGACGGATCGAGTTCAAGGGCTCGTTTATATTCCTGGATCGCTTCCACAAATTGCTCGTGGTGGGCATAGGCCGTGGCAAGGTTAAAGTGAAGCTGAGCGGAATTCGGATCGAGCGCGATCAGCTTTTTGAAAAGGTCGCTGGCTTTCTGATACTCTCCGCTCTCCGAATACGCTACACCCAAATCCATCTGCATCCGAGAGGCGATGGAAGAAGGAGGGGAAAGCGACAGCGCTTTTTGCAGGTAATAGATCGCGGCGGTGTATCGCTTCTGCTCCAGGCTTACTTCGGCTAAGTTGATGGAAGCGTAAAAGAATTTGGGATTGATCCGCGCGGCAGTCGCAAACTCCTGGCTGGCTTCGTCAAGCCGGCCAAGCCTTTCCAGAACCAGCCCCAAACCGTTGTGCGCCTGGAAAGCTGCGGGCTTTTCCCGAATCACGGTGCGGAATTCGCGGGCAGCGCCATCGAGATCGTTTCGTTCAACCATGGCCAGCGCCAGATTGTTATGCGCTTCCCATGAGGCGGGGTCCAGACGCAAAGCGGCCTGAAAAGCTGCAACGGCGCAACTTAGCTGCTTTGTTTGCCCGTAAATTGCGCCCAATGCGTTATATGCCCCTGCGGAGGGTTCCCGAGCCACGACTTGCAGGAGTTCGAGTGCTGGCTTCGGCAAGTTGCTGCTTGAACGACAGGAGGAGGGAATTGTTGCTAGTAAGCTTGTGGGGCTTATGTCGTGATGAGAAGTTTGGGGCGCTGCTGCTTGGCCTGATATCGTTGCGGAAACGCACGCCAGTGCAACAGCCACTGCGCCCAGCCCCAGCGCTGTTTTAAAAGACCTTCCGCGGCAGGATAGTATTTCCTTCCAGCGCATACGGAAATTCTAGCACGTGGCTGAGCTGAATGATTGAGTCTGAATGGATGAAGAGGATTACGGCCGCGTCGCTATTTAGCATTCAGAGTTCATCAGATATAACATCCTGTATAAGCAGGATATTATGCCCACTGAACTCAAAGTCGGCTGTTGCGGATTTCCGGTCTCCCGGGCTCGTTATTCCAAAACGTTCTCGGTTGTTGAGGTGCAACAAACTTTTTACCAGCCGCCTTCCTCAGGGACGCTTGAGAAGTGGCGATCTCAGGTTCCAGCCGAATTTGAGTTCACGATGAAAGCCTGGCAGGTGATCACTCATGAATCGAACTGCCTCACTTATCGCCGTCTGCGTGAGCCTCTCAGCAGCCGTCAAAAGGAAGAAGCCGGCAACTTTCGCGTGAATTCCACAGTCATCGAGGCATGGAAGCGCACCCTCGAGTGCGCGCGCATACTTGGATCTCGGCGCATTCTCTTTCAATGTCCGGCGCGTTTTGCTCCTACTCCGGAGAATAAATCCAATTTGTGTGAATTCTTCCGAACCATCGGGCGTCGCACTTGCTCGCCCGGTCTTGGCCAGCCTCTAATATTTATCTGGGAGCCGCGCGGGGTCTGGAAGCCGAATGAGATCCGGGAACTGTGTGACGAGTTGAACCTGATCCACGGCGTTGACCCATTTCTCCAGCCGCCGGTCACAGGCGGGATAGGCTATTTTCGCTTACACGGAGGGAAAGATTACCGCCATCGTTACACCGACGCCGATTTGAAGGAATTGCAGCGGCGAGTTGAAGGTTATAAGCCTTGCTACGTCCTGTTCAATAATATCGGGATGGTGGAGGACGCCCTGAGATTTAAAAGATTGCTTTCAGAAAGCTATTGAGGATTACAAATTATAGTGACGACTTCTTCTGTAGCGCCGGTGTTCCTTCGCTCCGCTCAGGACAGGCTCCCACCGGCGTCTTTCGGCGCTGAGAGCCTGCCCTGAACGAAGTGAAGGGACAGCGCCGCTACAGCAAATAGTGTCACTATAATTTGTAATCCCCTGTAGGTAAATTGTAAGGTCCGTGGACGGGCCTTGCACAGTGTCAGAGACCATCATGAGACTTTCTCTTCTCACCGATCTTTATGAACTCACCATGGCGGCGGGTTATTTCGAGCACAAGATCGGAGCCCGCGCCACGTTTGAGCTCTTCGTAAGATCGCTTCCTGCCGAGCGTGCTTTTCTTGTCGCTTGCGGAATCGAAGCCGCTTTGGACTATCTGGAAAATCTGCATTTCAATTCTGAAGAAATTGATTTCCTTCGCCGGCAGCCCGCTTTCCGCTCCATTTCCGACGATTTTTTCGAGCGCCTCCGACATCTCCGCTTTACGGGAGATGTTTCAGCCGTTCCGGAAGGAACGATTGTCTTTGCCGAAGAGCCGCTGATGCAGATTACCGCGCCGATCCTTGAGGCGCAGATTGTCGAGACGTATCTGCTTTCCGTCATTAATTTTGAAACGCTCGTCGCCTCAAAAGCTGCGCGTGTGGTCAGGGCGGCAGGGGGCCGACAGGTTCTCGAATTCGGGACTCGCCGGGCGCAGGGGCCTGAGGCTGGTCTTCGCGCGGCCCGCGCAGCCTACATCGGGGGTTGTGTGGCGACCTCGAATGTCCTCGCCGGCTTCCTTTACGGAATCCCTCTGGCAGGCACGGCGGCGCATTCCTGGACGCAGGCTTTCTCCACCGAACGCGAGAGCTTCGAGGCGCTGCTGGATTCCTTTCCGGAGAGCGCCATCCTCCTGATCGATACTTATGACACGATTTCCGCCGCAGAACTTGCGGGGAGTCTCGGACGGAAAATTCCCGGTGTGCGGCTGGATAGCGGAGATCTGCTCGAAAAGAGCCGGCGCGTGCGTGAAATCCTGGATCGCCACGGTCTTCAGGAGACCAAAATTGTAGCCAGCGGCGACCTGAACGAATTCAAGATCGCAGAACTTGTGGCGCAGGACGCGCCGATTGATTTCTTCGGCGTGGGGACGGAATTGGCCACCTCGCGCGATGTTCCGGCGCTGAACGTGGTCTATAAGCTGGTGGAGATTGAGGAGAATGGTCGCGTGGAATATAAAACCAAATTCAGCGAGCAGAAAGCTTACGCCCCCGGACGCAAGCAGGTCTTCCGATTCATCCAGGATGGGTATTATCACCACGACATCATTTGCCGCGCCGATGAAAGCGAAGCGAACGCCATCCCGCTGCTGCGGCCGATGATGCGCGACGGAAAGGGCCTGGCGCCGCCTCCCACGATTGAAGAAATTCGCGCTCATGCCCGCGCAAGTCTGGCCGAATTGCCGGATAAGTTTAAGACTTTACATGCGGGTCCACAGTACCCTGTCCTGAAGAGCGCAGCGCTCGTCCGGCTGCATGAGCAGGTGCGGGAACAATACGTGGCAGCTACAAGCGCGGATATTTCCTGACGCAAGACAATGGACAGTCGCTTGGTTTTCCTCGATATCGACACGCAAGTTGATTTTATGCTTCCGCACGGCGCGCTCTACGTGCCGG
>DATGKJ010000020.1:0-15139 GCA_035294685.1 Terriglobia bacterium
GCTCAGCCGCGAAAAGAACTCCCTGAAGCGGCTTTACCTGCTGATTCTGTTGCTGCTCACCCTCCTGATTCTTTTTGTCGCCACCTGGTTCGCCATGTTCTTCTCCAAGCAGGTTACAGTTCCCGTGCAGGCTTTGGCGGAGGCCACTCACGAAGTTTCCAAAGGCAACCTCGGCTGGCAGATTACCGCGCGCGCAGACGGCGAACTCGGCAGCCTGATTCGCCTGTTCAATCAGATGACCGGGCAGCTTCAGGAAAGCCACCGCGCCATTGAGAAGGCCACGGCCGACTTGCAGCGGGCCAATCGGGAGCTTGAGGAGCGCAAGAATACGATTGAGGTGATCCTTAAAAACGTCCCCACCGGCGTCATCTCCTTTAACCCTCAGGGCGAAGTCACCCAGATGAATACCACCGCCGAGCGGATGTTCGGCAACGAGAGCGCCAAAGCGGCGCGCAATCTCACAGACCTTTTTGCTCCGGATGAAGTCCGCGAAATTTCCCGGCTTTTCCGTCGCGCCCGGCGCCAGGGAGTGGTGACCCGCCAGTTGACGCTGGGGCTGGGCGGGCAGCGCGCGTTTGTGGGGCTCACCCTTTCGTTCGTCGCCGCGCAGCACGGCGCAGTCGGTTTCATCATGGTGCTCGAAGACCTCACCGAACTGGTCAAAGCGCAACGGAGCGCCGCCTGGC
Organism: Terriglobia bacterium; assembly: GCA_035294685.1. GTDB lineage: Bacteria > Acidobacteriota > Terriglobia > UBA7540 > UBA7540 > RH2-MAG17b. The sequence goes on from DATGKJ010000020.1 coordinate 687, forward strand.
AGGAGGTGGCGCAACGCATCGCCCACGAAATCAAAAATCCTCTCACACCCATCCGGCTCTCTGCCGATCGCATCGAGCGTCTGATCGAAAAATCCTCGCCCGACGGCGCGCCGCCCCATCTTCTGGCCTCGATGGCGGAGAGCGCTTCGCTCATCAGCCGCGAGGTGACCACGCTCAAAACGCTGGTGGATGAATTCTCAAACTTCGCTCGTTTTCCCGCCTCGCAGCCCGTCCCCATCGACCTCAACCGAATCATCGAGCAGGCTCTGGAAGTTTTCGACGGACGCCTGGCCAGCGTCACCATTCACAGAAATCTGGCCGCGGACCTCCCCCTGGTGCGCGCCGATCCCGAGCAGATGAAGCGCGCCGTGGTGAACCTGATCGATAATGCCGCCGAAGCTCTGGAAAGCTCCGTAACGAAAGATATCTGGGTGCAAACCCGTCTGGAAACCGAACGGGAAATGGTCACGCTGACGGTGGCCGATAGCGGCCCGGGCATTCCGCCGGAAGCCAAGGAGCGATTGTTTCTGCCCTATTTTTCCACTAAGTCGCGCGGCACGGGGTTAGGATTGGCCATCGTAAGCCGGATCGTCTCCGAACATCACGGAAACATCCGCGTGGAAGAAAACTGGCCTGTCGGGACTCAGTTTATTATTGAATTGCCGCTTGAATACGCGCCCGCTTTCAACGCCGGGTAAACTGCGAGTTGCCCATCTCTGCATTCGAGATCTGCGGCTTTTGATTTCGCACTAACCGCGGACCTTGAAGGCAGGTCCGCACGACCCCACGAACGGTCCCGAGCGCGGCAAAGCAGTTCAGGGTAAACTCTGTGAAGGGTCTCGGCATTTAAGGCGGGGATTCTTCGCTATCGCTCAGAATGACAGGAAGGATGCTTTCTGGAATCCGGAATCTTGAATCTGAAATTTGGTTTTGATGAGGCTTGGCGCAACCCACAAAGAAATCCATGAAGCACTCTGTTCTCATCGTCGATGACGAACCGGGAATCCGCCAGTCGCTGACCAATATCCTTGAGGACGAAGGCTATGAGGTCGAAGCGGCAGCAAGCGGAGAAGAATGCCTGGAAGCTCTTGCCCGAAAGCGCTTTGCCATCGTTCTGCTCGATATCTGGCTGCCTGGAATGGACGGCCTTCAGACTCTGGAGAAAATCCAGGTTTTGGAAGAGCCTCCCACCGTCATTATGATCTCCGGCCACGGAACGATTGAAACCGCGGTGCGCGCCACCAAACTGGGCGCCTTCGACTTCATCGAAAAGCCGCTTTCCATCGAGAAAACGCTTCTCACGCTCCAGCATGCGGTTGAGCAATTAAATCTGGCGGCGCAAAACCGGCAGTTGCAGGAGGAACTCCACGGCCAGTATCGCATTCTGGGCGAAAGCGTGCCGATGAAGGCGCTGCGTCAGCAGATCGCCCTTGCGGCGCCCACCACCGGCCGGGTGCTGATTTACGGCGAAAGCGGGGTGGGAAAAGAACTGGTGGCGCACGCGTTACACCAATCCGGATCGCGCGCCGAGCAGCCATTCGTCGAAGTGAACTGCGCCGCGATTCCCGAGGAGCTGATCGAAAGCGAGCTTTTCGGCCACCTCAAGGGCTCGTTTACCGGCGCTGTTGAAGATAAGACCGGCAAATTTGAACAGGCTAACGGCGGGACGCTCTTCCTCGATGAAATCGGCGATATGAGCCTGCGAACTCAATCCAAAGTGCTGCGCGTGATTGAGGAACAGCGCTTCACGCCCGTCGGCTCTAGCACCAATTTGGTGGTGGACGTGCGGATCATCGCCGCCACCAACAAAAACCTGCAGGAAGAGATTCAGAAAGGGAACTTTCGTGAGGACCTCTTCTACCGCCTCAACGTGATTCCCTTCTACGTCCCCGCGCTGCGCGAGCACGCTGAAGATATTCCCGTCCTGGCCAACCACTATCTCGCCGCGTTCGCCCGCTCCTATGGCCGCAAGTCCAAGCATTTTTCTGAGTCGGCCATGGAATGTCTCATCCGCTATCGTTGGCCTGGCAATGTGCGGGAACTGCGAAACCTGGTGGAACGGCTCGTCATCATGGTTCCCGGCTCGCGCATCGAGCGGCGCCACCTGCCCCCCGCCATTTTTCACGACCACGAAAAGACCGCAGCTTCGGAATCCACGCTCCCGTCCGTTCGAGGCTTTTCAACCCTTCATGAGGCTCGCGCCGCCTACGAGCGCGATTATATTCTTCGCAAGCTCGAAGAAAACAGGGGCAACGTCAGCCGCACGGCGGAAGTCCTGGGCCTTGAACGAAGTCATCTTTACCGCAAAATGAAGTCGCTCGGCATCGCAAGCGGCGAGTGAAGGCCAAGCCGCCGGTCTACTGTACCTACAATTACAGTGACAACCACCGCTGTAGCTCTGGTGTTCCCCTGGCGTTTTTCGATTCTGGAAACAGCGCCGTTGGTTCGAATTTTGGGGCGGAGCATTTCCCAGGAAGTACATCGTCGCGTATGGAATCGTCACGAAGGCCTTTTCGCGGCGTAAGCTTTTGTTGGCTCCCCGACTGGAGATTTGTGATATAAGGTCAGGGCGGGAGTGAACATGATGAGAGCCTTTGACTTTCAAAAGTGGATGCCGGTGTGGCGTAACAAAAGTAGATTGACCAGGTGGGTGGTCTGTCGCCTTGAACCGAAATACAGAGATTCTTCACCTGCGCTCAGAATGGCAGGCGAAAAGCCAGGGATGACAGTATCCAGGATCGTTTCCCAGCAATCGGTCAGGTTGTTGTGCTTTCTGATTGCAATTTTTGCCTTCTTATCTCTGCCTGCGGCTGGATGGGAGCGCGAGCCGCTTGCGGATTTTCATCAGCGCCGGGAGAAACTGGTGAGCGAGATTGGAGACGGGGTTGTCGTTCTTTTCGGCTACGACGAAGATGACGTAGCGGCCTCCGTCACCACCTTTCATCAGAATGAAAACTTCTATTATCTGACGGGCTGGAATCAGCCTTCGGCGAAGATGCTTCTGGTTCCTGCCACAGGATCGGCAGGACAGCATTCGAGTCAGATGGCCGAAGAGATTCTTTTTCTCCCTCCGCGCAACCCGCAACAGGAGCGCTGGACAGGGCCTAAATTAGGTCCTGACGATCCGGACGCCTCTGCCCTTACCGGCTTTCCCACCGTCATGAGCTCCGCCCGCTTCCGCTCCGAACTCGAAAAAGCTCTGAAGCATTTTCACAAAATCTATACGGAACTGACGCCCCAACCCGAAAGCGGCGAGGATTGTTTCCAGAAGCGTGAGGTTGAAACGCTGCGAAAACTCTCGCCTTCCGCCACGCTGGCGGATTTGCGTCCTTTCGTGACACGCATGCGGATGGTGAAAACGCCGGGCGAAATCGCGCTGATTCGGAAGGCTGTCACTGCGTCCATCGCCGGGCAACTCGCCGCAATCAAGGCGGTCCATCCGGGAGTCTGGGAGTATCAGATCGCTGCGCTCATCAAGTATGAGTTTGAAAATATGGGGTGTGAATGGCCCTCGTATCCTCCGATTGTCGGCTCGGGGTTTTACTCAACCGTTCTGCACTATGACGCCGACTCAAGGCAAATGCAGGAAGGCGATGTGGTGGTGATGGATGCAGCGGGATCATACAGCGGCTATGCCAGCGATATGACGCGCACGCTGCCTGTGGATGACCGTTTCACGCCGCGCCAGAGGGAAATCTACGAGATCGTGTTGGGCGCTCAAAAGGCTGCCATCGCCGCCGCAAAACCGGGAGTTTACCTTGACCGCCAGCACAAGAACAGCCTCTACACGCTCGCCTATAATTATCTCAATTCTCATGGCGTCGATAGCCACGGACATCACCTGGGGCAGTACTTTATCCATGGGCTGGGGCATTCCGTGGGCCTCAACGTCCATGACCCCGCGGATTATAATCTGCCTCTTGAGCCGGGCATGGTGATCACGATTGAGCCCGGCCTCTACATTCCCGACGAAAAGATCGGGGTTCGGATTGAGGATATGCTGCTGATCACGCAGAACGGCGCTGAGGTGCTGACTCAGGGACTTCCCAAGAATCCGGATGAAATCGAAAAGATGATGAAGAAACAGTGAACGCTGAGCTGACGCAAATGGAATTCAACAGGTTCGTGGAGCGCCATCCGTTATAAGGGTTTCACGGATAGGTTCAGAGAAGACTCTCCCGCAACGCTGTGTTGCCGCAAGCAAAGCCAAATTTCAAATTTCAGATTTCAGAGAACAACCCTCACAGAAAAAACAGTTCAATGCCTTCATCATTACGTCGTCCCAAACTTGGCCAACACTTTCTGCGCGACCCGCGTTATGTTCGCAAGATTGTCGATGCGCTTTCAGTTCAGCCCGATGATTTACTGATAGAAATCGGGCCAGGACACGGCGAGATCACGCGCATTTTGGCCTCGAAAATCCATGCGCTAACGGCTATTGAAATCGATCCGTCACTCGCGGCGCGTCTTCGTCAGGAATTCCGAGATAGCGACAAGATTGAGATTTTTGAGGGAGATATCCTAAAAGCGGATCTCGGTAAAATTTGTGAGCGCCACAAGAAAAAGCAGTGCTACGTGTTCGGCAATCTTCCCTACTACATCACCTCGCCGATCCTCCATCGCCTCTTTGCAGCGCGCGCCCGCATTCGACATATGACAGTGCTCGTGCAGCGCGAAGTGGCGGAGCGGATTACGTCCAAGCCTGGCTTCCGGAGCTATGGCTATCTAAGTATCCTGGCTCAGTGTTTTTCGCAGCCCCAAATAGTCTTGGAGATTCCTCCCGGCGCCTTTGAGCCGCCTCCCAAGGTTTATTCAGCCCTTGTTGATTGCAGGATGGTCTCCCGATTTCCGAAATGGGATGGCCCATCCTATACTGCTTTCCTGAATTTTGCGCGGATTTGTTTTGCACAAAAGCGTAAGAATTTACTGAATAATCTTCTGGCTGTTTATTCACAACACCAGGCACGACAGGCGTTGGAAGAATCGGAGTTAAAAACAAATATCCGCGCTGAGCAGCTAAGTCTGAAGCAACTGGCCAATCTCTTTGAGCGGCTCCGTCTTTGTAATTTGTAATCTTCAGTAGGGCCGGCGGCTGTGGTGCGAAAGGGGGGACTCGAACCCCCACCCCTTGCGGGACCAGATCCTAAGTCTGGCGCGTCTGCCAATTCCGCCACTTTCGCGTAGGTCTATTATATATAAAGAGTTAGGATCGGGCCGTAGTCCCCCGCCAGCTTGACATTCAATTCCCGAGTCACGCCCTCTTGGCGGAAAGCCATTGAGGATATGTGACCTGGTGGCTCATTCTCCGGGGGAACGCAAGATTGCGGCCCAGCGTCATGCGGAAAGCTTCCACGGAGTGCGGTAGTCGCGGGTAAGATACTGCCGAGCTTCAGAATCGCCTCTTTCCTTAAGCTCCTGTTTTTCCACATCCCACTCAATTCGTTGTCCGCTGCGATAAGCCACGTTGCCTAGCAAACAGACGCTTGTGGAGCGATGGCCGATTTCGATGTCGCTGATAGGTCTCTGGCGCGACTTAACACAGTCACAGAAGTTGCGGCAATGATCGAAGTGGGCGTCATTCACTCGTTCCATCCTCATCGAAGGCGAGCGGTCAACCTCGCGCTTGCCCTGGCGTCGCTTTTCTGGGATGACCTCAAAACCCGAGCGGTCGATGAAAAGCGTGGCGTCAGTTCCGTGAAATTCCATGCCGTAGCCTTTGTCATACATCGAATTCCCGTTATCCCAGCGGTTTTCATAGACGGCCACAAAGTGCGGGTATTGGTAGGTCACCTGCAAAGTGTCAGGGGTTTCGGCATTGTCCTGGATATAGAATTTGCCGCCCAGGGCCGTGATTACGTCAGGACCATCCACCTGCATAGCCCATTGCACGATATCCATCAGGTGGACGCCCCAATCGGTCATGAAGCCGCCGGCATAATCCCAGAAGTAGCGAAAAGTTGACCAGCGATCCGGCCCTACGCCGAAACGGTTGTAGTTGTATGGCACTTTGGGCGCAGGTCCCAGCCAGAAGTTCCAGTCAAGTCCCGGAGGAGGATTGGAATCCGGCGGGTTGCCGATGCCTTGCGGATAGTCATTCCCATAATTCCAAGTGCGGACAAAACTCACTTTGCCGATGAATCCCTGCTGAATCAGACGCACCGCTTCCTGAAAATGCTTTCCGGAGCGCTGCTGAGTTCCCACCTGCACCACGCGGTTATATTTTCTTGCCGCTTCCACCATCACCTTGCCTTCATCGACGGTGCGGCAAATAGGCTTTTCCACGTAGACATCTTTTCCGGCTTTGCACGCTTCCACCATCACCAGCGCGTGCCAGTGGTCCGGCGTTCCGATAGCCACCGCATCAATATCCTTGCGATCCAGAACCTGGCGGAAATCCTTATAGGTTTGGGCTTTGTTCTGGGTGGCGCTCAGCCCCTCCTGGAGATTGGGATCATACACGTCGCAGACCGCGGCAATTTCCACATCGGGCTGGCGCGCAAGGTCCATCAGATCGTCCCGACCCTGGCGGCCCGTTCCGATGACGCCCACAATGATGCGATCGTTAGCGCCCAGAATTCTCCGCGAGGCGCCTGAAAGCGCCATTCCCACGCCCACGGTCCCAAGGCTCGCGCGCTTGATAAAATCCCGCCGATTCAATTCGTCGCTCATCGGTGAACCCTCTCTTTTAATCGATTGCCTGACGCAGGCTCGCATTGGAATTTCTTTAAATACTCAAGCGCAGTTATTAAATCACATTGAGCGCAAAATACAAGAACCATCAAAATATCAGGGAGTGTCCCAGTTTGCATGTGACACGGCGTCTCGCCCGTGAAGCATTGAACCGCCACGGCCAGGATGGCCGTGCCACGTGATGCAAGCCGGATTTAGGACACTACCCAATATCAGGAAATGGCAAGGCGGTCCTTCCAACAGGTTATCGAAAAATTCATCCAGTCTGTCATTTCGACGAGCCGAAAACCAGTGGTCAGTGGTGAGTGATGATGAAGTTGTTTCAGAACCCGTCAGATAGTCAATAGCTTGGCGGAAAACCGACAAACTGTCATCCTGAGGAGCCGAAGGCGATCCTGAGTGCAACGAAGGAAGAATGGCAGCCGAAGGGATCGGAATGACAACGTGCCGAGTCGTTTTCGGCTAAATCGCCTCGATCAAAATCTCACGTGCATCCGCAACAATTCATCTCCTCCGGTGTTTAGAAGAATGAACAGGCTGAAGTGACAGTTCAAAGATCAAGGAGATCATGCAATGACTCGAAATCCGGTTCGATTTTTTGTAGGCTCGCTCATCGCCGCAGCGCTTTTAGTTCCGCTTGTGGGACCGAGAACAGCTCAGGCGCAGGACCGCACGCCCGTCTTGAACCAGCGGCAAAGAAACCAGCAACGGCGCATTCGCCAGGGCATCAAGAGCGGAGAACTCACGCGCGGGGAGGCTCGTCGGCTGGAGGCGCGCGAAGGAAGACTTGAGGCTAACAAGCTTGAAGACAAAGCTAAAGGCCCTCTCACTCCCAAGGAGCGAGCACAGCTTCAACGCCAGGCCAATCGAGACAGCCGGGCGATTTACCGCCTGAAACACAACAATAAGGTACGGTAACGCTGGCGTCGCATCGGCGGACATGCGGCAGCGGGGAGTGAGATTCTCAGTCCTGCGCTCCGCCTGGCGACGCGGCGATAGACGATCACCTCGCTTCGCCTTCCCAGTGAAATTGAATATCCTGCTCCAAACCCAGATGAGCCAACACCCGACAGCAGAACTGGGTCACGAGGTCGTCGATAGTCTTGGGATGATGATAGAAGGATGGAATGACGGGGAAGATGTCGGCTCCAGCCTCGTGCGCTGCCAGCATATTTTTCAGATGGATGCGGCTGAAGGGGGCGTCGCGGACGGCCAGGACCAACTTGCGGCCTTCTTTCAGGCAAACATCCGCCGCTCGCTCGATGAGAGTGGATGAAACGCCATGTGCAATCTGCGCGAGGCAGCCTGTGCTGCACGGAATCACCACCATGCCGTCCACTGGATAGGAGCCGCTGGCAATCGAGGCGCCAATGTCAGAATCCAGTAGATAAATCGTTTTGCGCGCGGGCTGACCGAGCAATTCCGAGGCGACTCCCGAGCTCTTGGAAACATCAAGGTCCAACTCTTCCCGCAAAACTTTCAGGCCACTGCCCGAAATCACCAGATGGATGCGCCCCACCCGCTCATCGGCTTCAAGCATCTGAAACATCCGCCGCGCGACCACAGCGCCACTCGCGCCTGTGATGCCCATCACGAGGCTCTTTAAAGAATTCTCTGGAGTTGGGGAAGCGTGTGGCATTCAGGGGGATGGTAAACGCCGGTGGACTTGAAGTCAAGAAAACTGAGAAGAGGACTGAATATACCTTCGATGCGTAGTGTCGCGAGTGGCGACGACGTCACAAATTATGCTGCCGCCGTCGACGCGACATCTCTGTCGGGATGGCTCTTGGGCGCATACATGTAAATCAATGTATGATGCTCCACCCGCGTCGATCCGGAAGTTACCAGTCCCAATCGAATTCGATGCGGCTGTTGCCCTCGATGTTCAAACCAACCCAGGTGACAATGGCTCCTTCGTTGGATATAAGTGGCGGGCTGTTTTTGATCGGCTGCTTATCCCCTCGGATTCCCAGAATCCGGAACGCCGCGATCTTTTTACACAGTTTGCTGTCCGGAAAGCGGATCACCACGGAGACTGTTTTCGAGGGGTAGGCAACGGAGGCTTGCCACCACTCTTTTGCCGGGTTTTCGAAGCCGGTCGAGAAGATAAACATGGTGGAAACCAGTTCAGTAAATCCCGCTGGCTGGTCTCCAATGGGAACCTTATAGAGATAATGTTTGCCGGCGAAACCAGGTTGCTCGTCCGAAACGAATTCCGGCTGGCTTGAGTAACTGAGAAACTTGGTTCGAATGGAGCTGCCGGTGGTGAAATAAGGAATCACATAGTCGTCTCGGGTGTCGGAGACCTTGCGGATGTTGTCGGAGCGGGTGATTTCAACCGGTCCGTGCGCCTGCTCCGTCCATTTCGTAAGGTCCACGAGATAAGTCAAGGTGTCTGTCAGATAGGTGGTTGCGCCGAGTTCATTGGTTGCCACGCCACGCTGCGGCTGTGAACCCAGGTAGCCCGACACGACCACCAGCACCGCCGCCAGCAAATTGACCGACATAAAAGTGTAGATGGCATGCAGAATGCCTTTGCGGGGGTTTGACGATCGCTGCTGCTCCCGTTGGATGAGCCAGAACGCAAGGACCGCGAGCAGGAAGACGAGTCCGGCAAGGCCCACTCGAAGGATCTCAAGGACATTCAGATTGCTGAGCGCTTTGAACATGGCGCGTCACTTATAGGCATTGTGTCTGGATAGGTGGATTCTAACATAGATGCCATGGACCTGATCTCGGCTAGGGCATATATGGCATATTACGCCATTTATGCGATGCAGGCGGAGCGATGTGTGCGTCCGCCCGAGTTCACATCCTCATTGTCATTGGCGCTGGCCTGAGATGGAGTTGGTAGCTGCTAGCCACGGTCAGCGCTTTCCTGCCGTTCTATGAAAGGGGATGTCAAGAGAACATTTTGGCGATGATGCACTTAACACAAGACAATTTTATCGGGTCGGCGCTTTCCTGGCGTCCTGGCGAGAGGCCGCGTTTTTCTTTCTCTCGCTGGAAAATATGTCAACTCCCTTGCAGTCAGGCTTGACGTCTTTTAGGCTATCCTAGTAGCCTAACTTATGAAAACGTTTCTTCAGCGCCCGGCTCTTTTCCCAAGGACCGCATTGACAGTCGTTGGGGGAAGAGGGCGGCGCGAGACTGGAACGGAATCGAAACAGAAGGCAAATAACAATGAGCGCTCCAATCGATCAGGACCGATTGCTTTTGTCTATGCGCGGGACTGTAATCAGGGGCTCAAAAGGCCGCGACTCCGGCGGGAGGCGCGGAAAAAGAGAATGTTTAGGTTTGGTGAGCGCGGAGAAAAAGTTACCTCATTAAAGGCAAGAATGTTATTGGCTTATTATTCGCTGGGTATTGGCCAACAATCTTCAAACCCTCTCGTATCTTAAAGAATCTAAATGACTTATAAATTGAACTTGTTCGTTCATTGTAATCAAAAGAAAAGAAGAGACTTCATGGAAAAATGTGGAAATTGTTCGTCGTTCAGTGGCATGGAATTGACGCTGGGAGGCAAGGCCATCCCCCATGGGTGGATGCCATCCGCTCTTACGTTGGCTCCTGATATGCGCCTCCCGACGCCTGTCATTCGAGGAGCCGAAGACAACGAAGAATCCCGGCATTGGTCTGATTCGTGAAATGATGAATCGCGCATCAAAGCCTGCGCATCACATAAAAAGGGCGCTCTTCACTTCGATGCGCAATGCTTTTTGGTAATACTTCCCTCAGCCTGCCGTTGCAATTGAATTCCTGATTTGAGAGAGGTAAAATTTTAGCAAGGAAGATTGGGCGACCGCTCGAGGAGGTTTTGAGAAATGAAAAAGCTTGGGATTAGTGGACTCGCAACATTGGCAGCCCTGATTTTATGGGCTATTCCTTCCAGCGCTGCGATTCGAGGCAATTATGTGGAAGTCAGAACGGCGGATGTTTATACCGGCCCCTGCTTCGCCAATTCTGAAGTGGGTGTGGAGGGGCGCCGGGCTATTCTGACCTGGACCATCAGCCAGGGCGAGTGGCAAGGCGTCAACTTGAACGGACTTAGCGTGATGGCTGTCGTTCGGGCCAAGGATAATCTGGGCGATCCTTACCATAACCCTTATCCTGCAAAAGCCATCGTGATTGTTGACCAGCATGCGAATGCCGCCCAGCGACGGGCGTTGGTGAATTTTGTTCAAACAGCCGGCGGGCCGCTGGTGGAGCACATTGTCCGGGTCGACCGAGCCCCGATCAAGGTTGACTTTGGCAGCGGCATGCACCATGGCACGGTTACGGTGGTTGCTGGCAATCTGGCTCGCATTCAAACGCGGAGCCTCTGCGCCGGAGACAGCATCTGCGGCAATGAGGAACTCTACTATCCTCCGCTGACGAAGGTTGCGCATGCCATGCCGGCTTATACGGTTGAAGAAGCCTTTAACGGGGCGGGATTAGGCGCGGTATGGAACCAGAAGGATGATCGCAGCGCCTACATTGGCACTTTTCAGTTGTAAAGCCTGCAACCCAGCAAGGATGAAGCATCAGGGGGAGCAAGCAGTTCGCTCCCCTTTTTGTTTTTGGACAACTTAACCATCGACGAGGGCGAATCTGATGAGATCAAGATTTACCATTGCATTCTCGTTTGCCAGCCTTTTTTTAGTTGCGGCTTTGGGCTGGAGTCAAGGGTCTTATAAAGCTGTTGTGGGAAGCGCGCCCAATGCGTCGCAGATTCCCCAATCGATTCAATCGACCTTGGAATCACAAGGGGTACAGTTTGAGAACGCCCAGGGCGCGCCTCTCTGTGAAATCTGGTGGAGAAAAGGGATCCCAACTCAAAAGAGCCCGGCGGCGTCCTCCGATGTTCTCTACGGCGGCCTCAGCATGGGTGAATTCGTCGGAGTCATTTACTTTCCGAGCGCCAGCAAAGATTATCGGGGGCAGGCCATCAAGCCCGGTTACTATACGTTGCGCTACGGATTGATCCCGCAAGATGGCAACCATATGGGCGTAAGCTCTTATCGCGATTTTCTGCTGCTCATTCCCATTGCCAGTGACAGCAATCCCACGCAGGATCTGAGTTTCAATGATCTGGTGAAAGCCAGCCGTCTGACAACCGGAACTGGCCATCCAGCGGTGATGATGCTCGACCCTGTCAGCCAGAACTCGGGCTCCAAGCTGCCTGCGGCCGTGCAGGATGATCAGGGTAATTGGGCTTTGGATGTGAATCTAGATACAAAACCTGCTGGTGGTGGAGCCGAACAGCCATTGCCATTTGCGATGGTCCTGGTGGGGCAGTATCAGGGATAGTATTGGGATTGGAGAGAGGAGTGAGCGCTGCATCCCATGCGTTCGCTCAGAGGTTTTACCCACCCCCTCACCCACCGCTTTACACTCCCCGCTCGCGGGGAGAGGAGCAGAAAGAATTGCCTGCCACACTCTCTCCTCAGGCGGGGAAGATGGACAGGGGTAAGGGGATCAGCCAAGCGGAGGGTGTATAGAATGCTCACCCATCGAGATGAACAACCACCAAAATTCGCTTTCGGGCGTGGTACGGCGAGCCGTTTTGCGCAACTGTTTTTGATAATGTTGGTTTTCTTTCTGGCGCTAGGGACTGGGTCAGTTTTCTGCCTGGGTGCTGCTCGCCCGGCGCCCAAACCGCAAAACGCTCCCATCATACTGCGCGGCACGCTCAGCGCGCTGCCCGGAAAGGGTCCTGCTTTGAAAGTAGGGGCTAAGGATTACATCCTGCAAGGTCAGTCCGCCTATATCCTGCACACTCTGGAAGATAAGCGGTTACTGAACCATGAACTCCAACTGGTGGGGACGATGGGGCCCGGCGGAGACTTTGTGGTGCAGCGGATGTACGACATTCACAACGGAAAGCTTTATAAAATCCAGTACTACTGCGAAGTCTGTAACATCACTTACGTGCAACCCGGGCATTGCTTCTGCTGTGGACGTGAAACAACGCTTCACGAAGTCCCGGCGGATCAGGCCAATTAGCGTTGCGCAATCCCGCCTACTGAAGTCCGCAAATTATAGTGACGGTCCGTATTGTAACGCCGGTGTCTCCACCGGCGTTTTTCGGCGCTGAGGACAGCGCCGCTACAGGAAATATCGTCACGATAATTTGCGAAGCTCGATAAACAAAGAGCGGGCCTCTTGGCTAAGAAGCCCGCTCCTGGAATTGCTCCGCTTTAAACCTCAGCTTACTGCGCAGCTTGAGTCTGTGCCGGTTGAGTCTGCGAAGAGGCCATCTCCTGAAGAGCGCCCTTCGGGGTGCTGATATAGCCTACAACTCGGTGAGGCGCGATCTGGTAGACAACCATCTCATAGAACTGGTGCGTGAATTTGGGCGCAAAGAAGATCGGCTGATCAATCGCCAGGTTCTTGCGGGTGATCTTCATATCATTGTAGAACATGTCGACGTTATAAGTGTGGTGGCGAGTGCTGGTGTGCTTCAGGTCCAGGCTGATTCCTGCAACCGTCTTCTTCTGATTCTGGTCGAGGGAGAACTCAAAATAGTCTCGCTGTCCCAGCTTCTGAAGCGCCACAATATCCTGGTGGTTGGTTGCGATCAAGGTGCCGAGATTACTGCGCGCCATGCCAAGGTCTTTGGCCAGCGTGTCCATGGTCTTTTTGGTGCTCGCGAGATCGGTCTTGGTGCTCGACACATCCTGAGTCAGCGAACCTACTTGCTGTTGGTCGGCCTTCTGCGCCAGGGCTTGGCGAAGCTCCTGAGCGTTCTGGTTCTGTTCGCGCTCGAGTTTTTTCACTAAATACCCTGCGTAGTGCGCCCGGGCCATGGCTGTCTTCTGCGACTTGCTCATCTGGGTAACGGTGCTGTCAAGCTCGCTCCGCAGTTCGTCCAGAGACTGGGCATTGGCATTCTGTAAATCCTGAATCTTGTTGGAGAGTTCTGCGCTCATTCGCTTATTCAACAGCGCTTGCTGCGACTGGAGATCGGAGCGCAGAGAAGAGAAGCGGGTAAACGAGTAGATCTCGCCGATAATCAGCAAGGCGAGGATTACAAAAATAGCCGCGAATCGCCCTGAATGGTCCGATTTTGCGGTCTGGACGACGCTTGGCTTCGGGTCTGGAACATCATCGATGGCCATACAGTTTCTCCCTTCGGGTGCCTTTCAGATAACCATTTGAAATGGGATCTGGTAACCGCATGCTTATATAGCAAAGCGGATGCCAATCTGTGATCTACATGAATCCCCTTGAGACGCTTGGAGTATACCACCCTAAGGTAAGAGCCTACACCCACTTGCGTCGCAATTCTTTCCTTGATGATGTAAATTTTTCTGCATTTTAGGCTTATTTTAAGCGGAGATAGAGCAGGCTTGGTAGGCTAGTTCATGGGCGTTAATAACCAGTCCTAATCCGACCTGCGTTGAAGGGCGGTTGTCCTTAGCCTGTGGGCTTTGCGCCATGGCTAAGCTCCCCTCGCCAACCCTGATTTGCCATTTAGTGACAATTGCCAGCCGGCTCTTCATCGGCGAGCAATCTAGCGCCTGGGTGGGCTTCTTTTCGCTTGGCATGCTCCCGGACCCAGCCTTCCTTGTTCACCTGGCGAGCGCGTCCCAGGGCAAGAGATTCAGGAGGCACATCTTCCGTCACCGTGGATCCGGCAGCAACGTAAGATCCCCGGCCCACCCGGATGGGCGCCACCAGCATCGATCCGCTGCCTATGAAAACTCCATCCTCAATGACGGTGGGATGCTTTTTCTCACCGTCGTAATTGCAGGTCACTGTGCCGGCTCCCACATTGACGC